>CAVFYC010000065.1:0-11795 GCA_963626585.1 Christensenellaceae bacterium Phil1
TAAAAACTCCGCCGCATCTAATTTAAATTAGATGCGGCGGAATTTAAATTATGTCAGACATAGTTTTTGCTGTTTTTGAGGTTGGGGCAATTTCTTCTTATACAGAGTGTTACAGGTGGCGGCGTTTTTCGTTAAATTGCAATAGAAAAAAGACGTGTCCGGAAGGAAATTTCCGGATACGTCTTTGCTTTGTTAGTATGTGCCGGGAGTGTTTGTTTTGTCCCGGTTCAAACTGTATTTACTGCGCTGTAGTTGATGCGTCGGAGCTTTGTATGTCGGCGCTTTTGGTTATCACTTCTTTTTTGCAGCCGCTAATTTTGTTGCCTTTTATCTTAACTTTTTTGGCGTTGCAAACCAAAATTCCGCATTCGTTGTCTGTTGAGGAAATAATTTCGTTGTTTTCAATAACAATGTTTTCGTGCAGTTTCAGATTGCCCACGTCTTCGGCTACAATGTCGAGAGAAATGCCTGCACCGTGGTAAGCGCCCAATGTGCCGCAGTTGATGATTTTGTTGCCGCTTATTGTTACGTTACGGCTGTGCCAGCCTTCTTTCCAGTTGGCTTCGCTGCTGAGCGCAATTGCTGCCTGATTTAATCCAACAAATGTATTGTTGCGTATCACAGTGCCGGCTGTTGTTTTGATGAGTACGCCGCGCGACATATGGCCCCAGTCGAGACAATTCTCAAACCTGACTTTCGGCATAAGGGTGGAGTTTATGAGATAGTAGTCTTTGAAATCGGCAGGTAGGGCGCGGTCGAAAGTTACATCGTATGGAATTGTTTTGTCCTTGTGCTTTACAGCTTTTACGCGCAATGTAGCCACGGGCTCAAGGTTCTTGATTCGAACAAGAGTCATCTCGTCGCCCACTCGCGGCACATCGCTTAATTGTGCGTGGGTGAAAGTTGGCGCTTTAAGCTCGAGCGTAGCATTTTTGCCGTCTACAGATGTAATGTCGTGGTAGTAGCCGTGAATGTTCGTGGCATCGTCGCCTTGTCCGCAGAATGTGCAGCCGTCGAAAACAAGTGTGCCTTCACAGGAAGCGAAGTGAGTTGCATCGGTATTGGTGCTCCAGCGCATTCCCTCGGCTGGAACTACGCTTAGGTGGTTCATCGTTACTGTGTTGGTGTGAAACCCCACGATTCCCATGCCGCAATTTGCATTTATAGTTACGTTGTTAAGAATTGTGTTTGTGCTTTCGTGTACGAAAATGGCCGGGCGATAATGGAAAGTGTGCGGAGCTCCCACGGCAGCGCCGAGCAATTTCTTGGGAAGCGTGCCCGAAAAAGTTACGGTGTTTGGCGCGACAACTGCAACGCGGTTAAAGCCTGGTGTCTCTGAGTAGTGGCCGTTGGCCTCGTTGTCCCAAATGTTGAGACGCGGAAACGGCGTGCCCATAGTGATTTGGCGGCTCGGGTGGTGAAAGAAAATCGTGTAGTCTTTGTCTGTAATATTTGTTATAGTGCCTTCCGACATGGGCTTGCGCACGAAGTTTATCGTCAGTCCGTTGATTGTGAAATTTTCGGTGCGTTCAATTGTTACGGCCTCCATCCAGCCGTCGAGCATAAGCGTTGCTCCGGCTGCGTCAATGGTTGCGTTGCGTGCGCCACTGAAGTCGAGACCTCTTACATAGTCGTGATAGGGCACGAACATCTTTCGTTCCGGATTTTGTCCCCATGCGCCGCTCATCACGGTGTCTTCAAGAGCAACGGCCTTGGTGTCGCGCAAAATGTAGGTGCCGGGCAGAAACACGAGGCGTGCCCCTTCGGTTTTTCTCACCCATTCGGCAGCTTTGCGCAGGGCTACGGCGTCGTCCTTCCCGTCGCTCGGTATGGCACCGAACTCAGTTATAAGTTTGGTGGTCTGTCCCAGGCACCCCGATGCGGCAGCCCATAGCGAAATGATTGTCAGTAATGCGTGTTTCATGCTTTATGATGATAGATATATGTGTTTGGCTTGAAAAGGGAAAGTATATAAAATTTTCTGTTTTCAAAATTACTGTTTTATTTTCAAACAAATGGGAGATTGATGCTCAAACGATATAAAAAGGTGTTGTTCTCTTATAAAGCCGGCAATATTTGGGGTGTTGGAAAATAGTTTTCAGAAAAACAAAAGCAATTTTTTTGCCTTCTTTTTATGGTTTCAAAATACAGGGATTTCGTCTGAATTTTACGACAAGGCATCTCGCAAAAACTCCGCCGCATCTAATTTAAATTAGATGCGGCGGAATTTAAATTATGTCAGACATCGTTTCATTGTTTATAACTGTTTGAAAAACGGAATGATATAAAAGGCGTTTTTTGAGCGTTTCAAACTTTCCTTTGCGAGAAATCGTAGAGGGCATGCAATATATAATAAAAGCGCGCGTTATACTTTAAGTCGTATTATCCAAGAAGCGAACAATGATAGAATACATACATGGCGAGTTGGCAGATTTGATTCCTACGATGGCCGTTGTAGAGGCCGGTGGAGTGGGGTATGGATTGAACATCTCGCTTACTACATACGATTTCCTGAAAGGGAAAAAAGATGTGAGGCTTTACGTTCACGAAAACATTCGTGAAGACGCATATATATTATATGGCTTTGCCTCGAAAAGCGAACGCACCGTGTTTGAAGCCCTGCTCTCGGTTTCGGGAGTGGGAGGCAACACTGCGCGCACCATACTCTCGGCGTTTTCGCCCGATGAGTTTCGCATGGTTGTGGCAAACGAAAATTCCAGCGCGCTGAAGTCTGTGAAAGGTATAGGACTTAAAACGGCGCAGCGCATAATAGTGGATTTGAAAGACAAACTTGGCGATGCCGGCGAAGCCTTGCCCGGAAACGTGGATATGGGCGTTCGTTCCGCGCGCCAGGAAAATGCAGCCGAGGCCGTAGGGGCGTTGGCTACCTTGGGATATCCTCCTGCCGTGGCGCAGAAAGCTGTGAACGCCATCTTGAAAGACGGAGACGGAAATGTGGCCGTGGAAGAACTTATCAAGCAGGCTTTGAAAATGCTGTAGGAGTGTAGAAGAAAAGAATACGTAAGGTGAAGTTTTTTGACGATCTAAAACTTGCGGCTCTGCTGATAGTCGTGGCTTGCATGGGTTTTGCTGTGAAGGCAAAGGCCCAGGCTGGGGTGGAAACCGGAGATTCGGTTTCGCATCCGCGGGTTGATGTGAGCAAAACTTCACCGCTCAACGAAAACGACATAAAGAAACGCCCGTTCGACCTGACAACGCCTAAAAACATGAAGGACGAAGCCGAATTTGATGAGAATACGGGCGGATATAAATTGGGTATGAAAATCGGCGACTCCTATCTCAATACTCCGGTGTTGCTCACACGAGACGAATATATGAGATGGAGTTTGAAACAGTCGATGCGTAAATATTATGCCAGCAAGAACGATGAACTTTTCCAGAACGAAGGAAAGGAAAAGTTCGATTTCACCGACATGCATTTCAGCCTTGGACCTGCCGAGAAGATATTCGGCCCGGGCGGTGTGCAGATTAAAACCCAAGGGTCGGCAGAACTGAAAATCGGCGCCAATACCACAAGCGTAGACAACCCCACGCTGCCGTTGCGATTCCGCAAAACTTTCGGATTCGACTTCGACGAAAAAGTAAATCTAAGCGTCAACGGACGTATTGGCGACAAGATGGACATGACTTTGAACTACAACACCGAAGCAACGTTTGATGTAGATTCAAAAGACCTGAAACTAACCTATCAGGGAAAGGAAGACGAAATTGTGAAACTGCTTGAGGCCGGAAACATATCCATGCCCTCAAATCTTTCGCTTGTCAAAGGCGCGTCTTCATTGTTTGGCTTGCGCGCCGACATGCAGTTCGGAAAATTGAAATTGCAGACTGTGATTTCGAGAAAAAACTCCTCAAGTTCTTCAGTGAAATCAAGCGGCGGCAATCAGCTTACACCATTTGAGATATCGGTTGCCGATTACGAGGAAAACCGCCATTTCTTTCTTTCCCACTTTTTCCGCGACAATTACGACCATTCAATGTCGCAGTTGCCCAATATAACTTCGGGAATAAAAATCAACCGCGTGGAAGTGTGGGTTACAAATAAAACGGGAGCCACTACCAATACGCGCAACATCGTAGCTTTTTCAGATTTGGGCGAAAGCAAACACATTGGCAACAGCATGTGGATAGGCAATGGCCAAGATCAGCCGCAAAATGCCTCAAACACGCTGTATTCCACCATATCTACCAGCTATACCGCGGCACGTGATATAAGCCAGACCACTTCTACGCTCGACCAGATAGGAAATTTCGCGGGCGGAACCGATTATGAAAAACTCGAAAGCGCACGCATGCTGAGTTCTTCGGAGTATACCGTAAACACCGCGCTTGGCTATATTTCCTTGAAGTCATCGTTGCAGACCGATCAGGTGCTTGCGGTGGCGTATGAGTACTCCTATCGTGGGCAAAACTATCAAGTGGGCGAATTTTCCACAGATGTAAAAGACAATTCGCAGGCGCTTTTTGTGAAAGCCATAAAGAATACGTCGAATGTGCCGGCCATGAGCAACTGGGACCTTATGATGAAAAACGTATATTCGCTCAACGCTACAAAAGTACAGAAGGAGCGTTTCCGTTTGGACGTTAAAATATTGAGCGATACCACTGGCGTTTATCTTACATACATTCCCGAAGCCGGTTTGAAAAACACTCCGCTCGTGAGATTGCTTAATTTGGACCGCCTTGACAATAATAATAAGGCCAATGCCAATGGGTATTTCGATTTTGTTGACGGTTATACGATTGATGCCTCGACTGGTCGTATTTTCTTCCCGGCAGCAGAGCCTTTCGGCGAGTTCCTTCGTAAAAAAATCGGCAGCGATGCTGTGGCAGACAAATATTGTTTTCAAGAACTCTATGATTCTACGAAAACCGTGGCTCGACAAATTGCCGAGAAAAACAAATATATACTTTCCGGGCAGTTTAAAGCTTCGCAAAAAAGCGGCGAAATCAGCCTCGGTGCGACCGATGTGCCGCAAGGAAGCGTGGTGGTTACAGCGGGAGGCATAACGCTTACGGAAGGTGTGGACTACACTGTGAATTATAGCGAGGGAACGGTAACGATAATAAACCAAAGCATTATAGATGCGGGCACGCCGGTGAATGTGAGCCTTGAAAGCAATACCGACTACGGACTGGAACGGAAAACATTGCTTGGCTTGAATTGGGAATACGATTTCTCAAAAGAATTGCGCCTTGCAGGTACGTTTATGCACCTGTCGGAACAACCGCTGACCACCAAAGTCTCGATGGGAAGCGAACCTTTGAACAATACAGTCTGGGGTGTTAGTCTTGATTGGAAGAAACAAAGCCAATGGCTCACAGATATGTTGGACAAACTGCCTTTCCTTTCGCTCGAAAAGCCTTCAAGCATTAATTTCTCGGCAGAGTTTGCCCAACTTATCGCAGGAAACAACAAAGGCTCGCAAGGAAATTCTTCGTATATCGATGATTTTGAACAAACGCAAAGCAAAATAGACATAAGCACTCCCACCGATTGGCAACTAAGTTCCACTCCCTCGGATTTCCCCGAGAGTAAACTTAACAATGATGTGCGCTATGGTTATAATCGTTCGCTTTTGGCATGGTATAAAATAGATCCGCTTTTCACGCGCCGCAGTTCTTCGCTAACTCCGAGCCATATAAAAAGTGATCTTGACCAGCTTTCCAACCATTATGTGCGTGAGGTTTACAACCGTGAACTATTCCCCAACAAAGAACAGCGCTTTGGTGAGAGTTCCACGCTGTCGGTGCTCAACCTTGCCTATTATCCAAACGAACGTGGGCCTTATAATCTCAACCCCAACCTTGATACTTATGGAAATCTTGCCAATCCACGTGAACATTGGGGAGGCATGATGCGCAAGTTGAACACCAGTGATTTTGAACAGGCAAATATTGAGTACGTGGAGTTTTGGATGATGGATCCTTTCGTATATACTCGCGAACAAACCGGTGATTTTTCAGGAGATCTGTATATAAATCTTGGCGAAGTGAGTGAGGATATTCTGAAAGACGGTAAGAAATTCTACGAAAGCGGTATGCCTATTGACGGCGACCCTTCAAAATATTCTGAAACGGTTTGGGGGCGTGTCCCGGTGCAAAACAGTGTTACCTATGCTTTCAATACAAACAGCGGCGCGAGAGATCGGCAAGATATCGGGCTTAATGGACTTTCCAGCACCGATGAGGCAACATTCCCGTCCTATAAAACATATCTTGACGAAGTAAAGGCAAAAGTTAATCAGGCCGTTTATGATTCCATAGCCGCAGATCCTGCCGGAGATGATTATCATTATTTCCGCGGTTCTGATTTCGATCGCAACCGTACCTCTATTCTCGATCGCTACAAACATATAAATGGTCCGGAAGGGAATTCTCCTGAGTCGAAAGATTCTCCTGAACGTTATTCTACCGCGTACAAATCAACCCCCGACGTAGAGGATATAAACCAAGACTATACTCTTAACGAATACGAGAAATATTTCCAATACCGCATACATTTGTCTCCGGACGGCATGCAGGTGGGCGAGAACAATATCGTAGATGAACGTACCGCAAGTGTGAATTTGCGTAACGGAAAAACGGCAAAAGTTTCATGGTATCTGTTCCGCGTTCCAATTAAAAGTTATACGAGCAAGGTGGGAAATATAAACGATTTCAATAGCATTCGTTTCATGCGTATGTATCTCACGAATTTCGAGAAACCTGTGGTACTTCGTTTCGCTACTCTCGAACTTGCCCGCGGAGAATGGAGAACTTATGAGCAAAATCTTTATAATGGCGAAGCACCTGCGGTGAGCGGTACTATGGATGTGGCTGCTGTGAATTACGAAGAAAACAACGAGAAGAAACCTGTGAACTATGTGATACCGCCGGGAATATCCCGCGTGGTCGATCCCAATGAATCGCAACTTCTGGAGCAGAACGAGCAGGCTTTGCAAATGGTTGTAAAGAATCTTGCCAGCGGCGATGCACGTGCGGTGTACAAGAACCTTTCGCTTGATTTGCGTAAGTATAAACATATACAAATGTTCGTCCATGCCAATTCGCTTGTGGGAGACAATACGTTGGCTGACGACGCTACTTCGCTGTTTATACGCCTTGGTTCCGACTACAAGAGCAATTTCTATGAATACGAGATACCTTTGAAACTTACCGCCGAGGGACAATATGACCGCTATTCTACGTCGGCGCGCCGTATTGTATGGCCCGAAGAAAATATGCTTGATATAAATCTGACGAAATTCACCGACTTGAAGCGCGAACGCAATCGTCAGAAGAGCGAAGGGCAGGCTTCTTATGCGCAGCCGTTTTCTTCTTACGATACCGACCGCCCAAAGAATAAGATAAGCGTGGTAGGAAATCCGTCGCTTGGTGAAATTCATACGATGATGATCGGCGTGCGAAACAATTCGCGGCAGATTTCAAGCGTGGAGGTTTGGGTAAACGAATTGCGCCTGCAACATTATACCAACAAGGGCGGTTGGGCTGCAAAGGGTAATCTTAATGTGCAACTTTCCGACTTAGGTACGTTCAATCTCGGCGGTCATATCGAAACCGACGGCTTTGGTGGTGTGGAGGATAGGGTAGCGCAGCGCCGGGACGACAATCTTTATGAATACGACATGTCGATGAATGTTGATCTCGGGCGTTTCCTTCCGGAGAAGGTGAAGTTCAAGGCTCCTCTCTATTATTCTTATAGCAAAGAGAAGGTTAAACCCAAATACAATCCGCTCGATACGGATATGGATATGGACGATGCTATCAATGCCCTTACCACAAAACGCGAGCGTGATTCTTTGCGTAGAATTTGTGAGACTATGGAGGTGAATTCCAACTTTAGTCTTTCGAATGTGAAGTTTAATATTGCCACCAAGAACCACCCCATGCCCTACGACCCGGCAAACTTCTCGTTCAGTTACTCGCATAGCCACAAACAAAGCGAAGGCCAGACCATTGCATGGGAGAAAGACGACAGTTGGCGTTTGAACGGAAACTATTCATATACTCCGAATTTCAAAGGATATGCGCCTTTTGCGAAAATGAAAAGCAACAGTCCGTGGCTCAAAATCCTTAAAGACGAAAAGATAAACTATCTGCCGCAGAGCATATCGGTTAATTCAGACATCACACGTTCTTACTATGAACTTCAGGAGCGTGATATGCAGCAGCTCGACAATACTACGTTGCCGCTTACCTGGGCAAGTGATTTCTTCTGGAACCGCCAATTCAATTTGCAATGGGATTTTACTTCCAATATCCACACTTCGTTCTCCTCGGGCACGAATGCCGAAATCGAGCAGCCTAATGTGCCGGTTAACAAATCGCTCTATCCAAATCAATACGAGGCTTGGAAAGATTCTGTGTGGCGTAGCGTAAAACAATTCGGCTCTCCGCTTACCTACCAGCAGAGCTTTGATTTCTCATGGAAGATTCCGTTGAACAAGATACCGGCGTTCAATTGGGTTACTCCTGATTTTAGCTACCGCTCAACGTATGGCTGGAATCGCGGAACGTATCTCGAAGACGGTTCAACGCTTGGCAATACAATCAACAACACGCGCGACATAAATGCGAACCTTCGCCTAAACATGTTGATGCTCTACAACAATGTGCCGTTCCTCAAAAAAGTAAACCGCAAGTTCTCTACGCCGTCTACGTCGAATGTGGCGAAAAAGAAAGACGACAGCGAGGAAAAGAAGTTCTTTACTTCCGAGGTGCAGTTGCTTAAAGACACAACGGTAAACGTTACCCACAACCGCCACTCCAAGAACCTGCGCGTGAAAGCCTTCCGGCAAGACGGCACAAGCTATCCCGTGCGATACAAGGTGCTTGACAATAATCATATTCTCATTACTTCGCTCGACACGGTGAAGATAAAACTCACCGTAAGCCCGCGCGCCAATCCCGAAAACCAATTCTGGTACAAAGCATTGCAGACGGTGTCGCGCCTTGCTATGTCGGTGAGAAACGTAAGTGTGTCCTACAAAAACACATATAGCATGTCGCTTCCGGGATTCCTGCCTAACGTTGGCGATATGTTCGGGCAGCGTTCGCGCGGAGGCTTGCAGCCGGGACTTGACTTTGCTTTCGGAATGACGGGAGAGAGTTATATCTCAAAGGCAATGCGCAAGGGCTGGTTGTTGGCAAACGACAGCGTAACCACTCCTGCTGCCACAAGCAAGAACGAGGCTTTGCAAATAAGCGCAACGGTAGAACCTTTCCGCGACTTCAAGATAGATCTCAACGCATCGCGCACCGTAAACACTTCGCGCAGCATACAATATATGTATGACGGAATGCCGGCTACCGAAACGGGTTCGTTCAATATCACAACCATTTCCATTTCGTCGGCATTCGCTTCGTTGGGAAATGCAAAGAACAATTACGAAAACAAGACCTTTACAAAATTCGTCAACTCCCTGCCGAAGTTCCGCGACCGTGTGGAAGCGCAATACACAGGTGCGGTATATCCGGTGAACAGCACGCTTGCCGGCAAAACGTTCGACCCTGCCAACGGAACTGTGTCGCAGTATTCTTCCGACGTAATGATTCCCGCATTCCTTTCGGCGTATTGCGGCGGAGGCAAGTCGCTTGGAATTTTCCCGTCAATAGCCCGCATGCTTCCCAACTGGCGTGTAACCTATTCGGGCTTGGGCAAATTGCGCATCATGAAGCCTATCTTCAAATCGTTCAACGTAAATCATTCATACCAGTCGGTATATTCGGTTGGCTCATATAGCACCTTCTCGTCATTCATGGAGCTCGCCGGAAACCGCGGATTTGTCAACGATGTTTCTACGGGCAATCCCGTGCCATCGTCAATGTTTGATGTTTCCACGGTGTCGATCAACGAAACTTTCTCGCCGTTCATCGGTTTCGACATGACGTTCAACAACAATCTCACGGCAAAGGTGGAATACAATCGCACGCGAATGCTTTCGCTCTCCATGGCTTCGCAGCAGATTTCCGAGGCACGCTCCAACGACTACGTGGTAGGCGTGGGCTACAAGGTGGAAGACCTGAAACTCTTCACCGGCACTCGCCGTCCCAAACGCCGTGGCAGCAAATCGCGCTCGGCAAAGACGCGCAACAAAAACGCAACCGATACCGAAGGAGAAGAGACAACGAAATCCTCGCGCTCCACCACAAAAGCAGCAGGAACTATAAGCAACGACCTCAACTTGCGTCTCGACCTCTCGCTGCGCAACCAAAGTTCAATTCAGCGCAATATTCTCACAATGTTGTCGCAGGCAACGTCGGGCAACAAGGCTTTCAAACTGTCGTTCTCTGCCGACTACACACTTTCAAAGCTTATCACGCTGTCGGCATACTATGATCGTCAAACCAATACGCCGTTGCTTTCTTCCTCGTCCTACCCCACGACAACACAAGATTTCGGCGTGAGTATCAAGGTGTCGCTCACGCGTTAAACGATAACCGATATAATTTAAACAATGTCTGATATTATTCAAATAATGTCAGACATTGTTTTTGCGATATGCCTATTGTTTTTATTTGCCTCAAACAAGGGCTTTGCAATCTCGGGCAAAAGCGCTTTGATGTTTGACAAAAATGGTCGTCATATCCGTTGCCGGTTTCTCTATTCCGCTTGGCGCTTTTTCGTGTGGCAATGGATTTTATGTTATATTTGTGCGTCTTAATACCCCAACAAACATTAAAACAATGCGAACTGATATGTTTTTCAAACTGGCCGTAATAATGTTTTTCCCCTTTGTGGCTTTTGCGCAGAGCGCACCGCAAATTGAGTTTTCAACCGCAAATGCCGGAAACAAAACGAGCAAGACGCGCGGCAAAGCGCTTTTCAAAGAGGATTTCAACGATGCAAAAAACAGCCTTCCCGATACGGCGGTGTGGGCTTCCTGCAAATCGTATCCCATAGCTTGGGCGCGGCATTTCAAAAACTGCGCGCCGTATGAAAATGTGAGGGTAGAAGACGGAGTGCTCAAGCTAAAAGCCTCGAAAGTAGGCGACAAATACAAAACTGCCGGCATACAGACACGATTCGGCTTCCCCGTAAACACCCGTGTTGAGGTAAAGGCAAAATTCAACAAGCAAGTGCGCGGTGCCTTTCCCGCTATATGGCAAATGCCAATAGGCGCTCCGCAATGGCCACACGGAGGAGAAATCGACATAATGGAATGGATTCAATCGGACCCTGACATGGTGTACCAAACCATACACTCTGCTTATATCAACAACGAGAAGGGAACAACCGGCATCAGCAACCCGAAAAACGTGCGTCAGTTTGATATCACACAATATCACGTGTATGCAGCCGAACGTACCGACGAAGCCGTGATTTTCTACCTTGACGGAAAGGAAACATGGCGATACAACAATCTGCATCAGCCCAAAGAAAAGATGCAGTTCCCTTATGCCGACTATCCATACAATATCATTCTAAACTATTCGCTTGGCGGCGAATTGAACGGACAACTCACCTGGGCTGGAAAGATTGTCGACGAAGACTTGCCCGGCGAAATGTGGATTGACTGGGTGCGCGTACTTCCGTTGAAGAAAATCAAAAAGACAAAATAAGCTCCCAACCTCCTATACTGCAAGGAAAATCCTTCTTGCTAGCAGATAAATATCAATGCATCGCTTATCCGGAAAATTAGGTCTGATGTAATTTAAATTCCGCCGCATCTAATTTAAATTAGATGCGGCGGAATTTTTACGAGATGCCGACTGTTTAAAATTCCCTCAAACCAAGCCCCGGCAATGTCGGACGAAATCATTATATTTGC
>CAVFYC010000066.1:0-11600 GCA_963626585.1 Christensenellaceae bacterium Phil1
ATTCTTCCCGAAAGCAACCTTGATGATGCAAACAAAAGGGCACAATATTGCGAAAAACTCGAGAGTATTATTGAAGACAACAAACTTTTCGGCGAAGAAAAGCCCAACATTTTGGTCGTGTTCGGATATTTTGCAACCAAGTTAAAGGACGAGAAAATCGACACCCAAGATCTGAAATCCAAAATACTCATTCCGCTAAAAAAAGAAGTGGAAACAGGCGATCCTGGTTTAGCTCAAAGAGCGAGCTATACTGTTTACGATTGGCTGAAAGGCGACGCCGAATTTCAGAAGCTCCTGGAACAAGCAAAAGAGAACAGAGATTATATCGATTTGCTCAGGAAATATTCGGCTTACACCCATTCCGGTCAAACCCAACCCGAATTCCATTATTACCTCAACGCTCCTGTTTTGCAAGAGATACGCACGGCGTTCAACCTCGACAGCATTGCGGGCAACGGAGACGAGATAAGCCGAATAAAAAACGTGATGTATTGGCTGCACGATGCCATAGAGCACGACGGAAGCAGTTCGTGGCCCAACTGTAAATTCAATGCGTTGGAACTCTACCGCTTTGCAAAACGCGAAAAGCGCGGACTGAACTGCCGATTCCTCGCAATGATGCTCGCCGACTGCTACATGGCGCTCGGAATGCCCGCCCGTTTCATAACATGTTCCTCCAAATGGGAAAATGATCCCGACTGCCACGTAACGACAATTGTCTGGAGCAAAACACTAAGCAAATGGATATGGATGGACCCAAGTTTTGCAGCTTATATAACTGATGAAAACGGCACGCTGCTCAATCATCGTGAGGTTAGGAAGCGTCTTGCCGAAGCACTTCCCCTTAATCTTAACGAAGATGCCAATTGGAATCATCGCAGCAAGCAGACAAAAGAGGATTATCTCGAGAATTATATGGCGAAAAACCTGTTTTATCTGAGTTGCCACGCCGAAAATCGTCCCGAAGTGGAGAGCGACGGCAATGAGAGCGCTTATATCACACTCTTGCCCCAAGGTGTGGAATACAACGCAGGCGGAACGAAAACCACCGACGAAGATTATTTTTGGCAGGCTCCCAAATTGGAACAACAATAACCGAACCCATTTCTTACACAATTTATATTGTACGCTCCGTCTGCAATTTCATCTTTTTGCAGGCGGAGTTTATTTTTCCACAAACATCAGACTTTCAGGCTATATGCCACAACGAAGGAATGCATGCCGATATGTTAAAAACTCCAAGGCCCGGAATTTAAATTCCGACGCATCTAATTTAAATTTGGTGGCCCGGAGTTTTTACGAGATGCCGAGTATTTTTTTTTGACAACCCATAAGCGATTTTTTGGGGGCTTTCCAGGCAAGATTTTGCGGTTGTGCGTATTTACTATAAAAACGAGGCATCGGTGTGTAAAGGGTCATATTCGCAGAACATAGAAAATCATTACCTTTGCCTACAAATCCGCACAGATTATGAGACTTGGAAAATTCATGCTCACCTGTTTGACGCTTTTGGCGTTGAACCCTGTTTTTGCACAAAACTTTTCCGCCCGTTGGGAAAAGGTAGAGAATGCCATAAAAAAAGACTTGCCAAAAACTGCATTGGCTGAAATTCGCAGCATCTACCATCTTGCTGCCAAACATGGCAATACCGGCGAAATGCTTAAGGCTGCAACTTCGGCAATCGCAATGCAAAACACCATTTCCAAGGACAGCTTGACTACGGAACTTGAGCGAATCGACAGCATAGCCAACAGCGAAAAACGCCCAACGGAGCACGCGCTTTGGATGTTGGTTTCTGCCAATATGTATTACGAACATTCAAGCTACAACAACAAAGACTACGGCGACAAAGCCATAGCCCGTCTGCTCGAAGCCACGAAAAAACTCGACGTTTTCCTTGGGGAGAAAGCCGAAAAGTATGTTCCGGCTATCAACAAGGGGAAAGATTCAAAATATTTCGGCAACGACCTTGTGAATGTAGTATGCCGAAACGCCATTAGCCGACTGAAAGACAACAGCAACGACTCCTACACCGACCGGGAGCGTAGCCAAATGCGCCGCGACCTGGAACATCGGTTCATCAACTGCTACCGCGCCAACGGGAACAAAGACGCCATAGTTCTTACCACGCTCGATTCTATCAAAAACGACAACAGCGACTACGTTTGCACGGAATTTTCCGACACTTTGAAACCTGTATACAACGCCGTGAAGACATTGGCGAAACAATATGCGTCAAGCCCTTGCGCAGTTGAGGCATATATATATATATGTGAGTGTATCGCGACAGAAGAAACCGAAACGGACATTCTGAAATACCAATTAGCAAAAAAAGGAGCAGACCTGTATTCCGCCAATCCGCGTGCCGCAATACTGCGAAACATTATGAAAAGCCTGAAGAAGCAGGAGTTTAATACAGAACTCAACAACAACCTGCTTTTCCCCGGAGAAAAGATAAAGGGGAATGTCAGTTTCCACAACATCAGGCAGCCCGAACTGAATTTATACCCCACAACCTATACGGCAAAGCAGATAGCCGAAAATTCCAAGCTAATAAGAGATTTCAAAGCCGCCGGCAATTCAAAAACCACGCTTTATTCCGGCAACATAACAAGCAACGAAGATATTTTCAGCAAGAAAGACTCGTTTGAATGCAACGCCCCGCAAAAAACAGGCGTCTACATCATGAAACTGTCTGACAGCAAATCGTCGGAATCCAACATCGCTGTCTACATTAGCAACATACGCATGCTTTTCTTCCCTCTGCCGGGAAACAGAATGCGTATCACCGTGGTGGAAGCCCGCAGCGGAAAACCGATATCGGGCGCAAAAGTGAACGAATACAACGAAACCGACAAACTAACGCCCGTAAACACCTACACAACCGACAACGACGGCACTGTAACGATTGCGCGCGGAAAACGCTCGTATGTCTACAACGCCGAAAGCGGAGACGACAAATTTTCACCCTTCAGCCACTATTACGGCTACGTCAACTTCGCGCCGAGAAAGACAATGCAAACCACAGAATACCGTCTGTTTTCGGATCGCGCCGTATATCGTCCCTCGCAAAAGGTACATATAGCGGGAATTGTCTTTCAGAAAAAAGACGAAGAGTGCAGCACGATTTACGACCACAAGGTGAAGATTTCCGTGAAAGACTCTCAAAACCGCGAGATATACACCCAAGAAACCACAAGCGACGAGTTCGGAACTTTCAGCACCGACATCATTCTGCCTTCAACAATCATGCCGGGCAATTTGCGCATCACCGCAAACTCCACAAGCAGCATATACGTGAAAGTAGAGGAATACAAACGCCCCACATTTGAAGTGAAAACCGACAAGCCGCAGGAAAAATTCGCCATGGGCGATACCGTGAGCATAAAAGGGCATGCACTCGCATTTACAGGCGTCGGCGTTCAGGGCGCAAAGGTTACGTATGAAGTGAAACGCCGGAGTTTTTGGTTTTTCCGCCGTAACAGTTCCAACGACGAGGTATATCGCGACACCACAATCACCGACTCAAACGGCGAATTTACGATGCGCGTTCCACTTGTTGCCCACAACGCAAACACGAGGTCGGACAACGATATTTCCTACTACTTCTCCGTTAGCGCAACGGTAACTTCCGCAATGGGAGAAAGCCAGGACGTAGGCACAACAATCATTGCCGGCAAACGTGCAGCGCTTGTAGGGTGCGACATCTCCGACAATGTTGACAAGGAAAAGGTTCCCGCCGTAACATTCACGCTTCAAAACCTCATGCGCGAGAATATCAACGGCAAGGGAACGTATACCATAGAAAAATCCAACGGCACGGTTTGCGCGAAAGGCGATTTCGTGGCAAACACACCCGTTAAAATCACTACTCTACCCAATCTCGCATCGGGCAAATACGTTATCCACACAAAATTCGAGGGAGAAACCGACTCCATTTACGACATAAAAAAGGAATTCCTCCTATTCTCGATAAACGACAAGCAACCTGCCGATTCCACTGAGCGCATACGGCTTTACTCACAAGCCACATCGTTTGAACAAGATTCCTTGTCGAAAATACAGTTCGGCACATCGTTCGAAGGAGTTACCGCTTTTTATGACGTAATAGCCAACGGGCAAGTTGTGGAAAGCAAGCAAATCAGTTTGTCAAACAATATCGTGAGCGAGACTTACGCCTATAAAAAAGAATACGGCGATGGAATTTCCGTGAGTTTGGCTTTCGTGAAAGACGGAGTGCTATACCGCGAAAACATAAGCATAAAGAAACCCGTTCCCGACAAACGTCTGCGCTACAAATGGACTTCTTTCCGCGACCGCCTGCGCCCAAATCAAAAAGAAGAATGGCGGCTGCAAATCCTTAACCCCGACGGCACACCCGCCAAGGCATCTGCCGTGGCTGCAATCTATGATGCTTCGCTCGACAAGTTCGCAAAAAATTATTGGGACTCCAGTTTGTTTTTCGGGAGATACATTCCGGCGGCATCATGGAGCATCTACAAAAGAAACTCTAACTTCGATTACCAATACAATCCGGCAAAATTCGAAAAAAGTCAGTCGCTATCGTTCGATGATCTGTTGGTATGCCCATTATTTCTACAAGACGCAATGATTTTAGCGAATATTACTTGTTACGAACGCATTGGCAAAAGTTCTTTGAAGGTCTCGAATTATTCTGTTGCCGAAGCCAACGCTCCGAAGATGCTTAGAATTCGCGGTAACGCTGAGGCAAGTGATTTGGCAGCCAATGTCGCAGACACAGAAGCAGGTAGCGCAGAAACGGGTAGCGGACAAAATGCAAACAACATCAAACCACGTGAAAACTTTGCCGAAACTGCTTATTTCGCCCCCGCATTGCGCACAGACGAGAACGGCAATCTCACGATTTCGTTCACAGCTCCGGAAAGCCTTACGCGGTGGAATGTAAAACTCCTCGCACATACGCAATCCATGAACCTTGTAGAGGCAGACACCACGGCTACTGTTACAAAAGACTTCATGATACAGTCGAATCTGCCACGCTTCTTGCGCATCGGAGATGCCGCTACAATTCCCGCGACAATAAAGAACATTTCAACGAAACCGCTTGCAGGAAAAGCTACAATGACTATCATCGACGCGCAAAGCCTTGCCGTAATAAAACAGTCGGTTGCAAAATTCAGCGTGAGCGCAAACGGCGAAACCGTGGTCGCATTCCCGTTCAACGTGGACGAGAACATTTCTTCGCCTCTGCTTATCTGTAAAATCGTTGCCGATTGCGGCGAGTTTTCCGACGGCGAGCAGCATTATCTGCCCGTGTTCTCCGACAAAACAGAAGTGATAGAAGCGCTACCGTTTACCTTGGAAAACAGCGGAAACCATATTGTAAACATAGCAGAAAGCATCACGGGCAAAAAAGCAGGCACAACAAATCGCCGGCTCACCATAGAATATACCTCCAACCCCACTTGGCTCGCATTGCAAGCCTTGCCAAAAATCGATTCTCCCAAATACGACGATGCTCTGACGCTTGCCGCAGCACTTTACGCCGCATCTCTGGAGCACGAAATAGCATATCTTTCGCCCGAAATCAGACAAGCGGCAAAAAGATGGGCAAACGAGCAAACCGCCGACACACTTCTGCAAAACGCCCTGCTCCGCAATCCTGATTTGAAGAATATTCTTCTTTCCGAAACGCCTTGGGCTGTTGACGCCGACGATATTTCGTTGCGCCGCCGCGAACTCTCACACGTATATGATGAGGTGGAAGCGGGAATGAAAGCGCGAAATCTTGAAGAACGTCTCACACGGCTGCAAAACCAAGACGGAGGATTCGGCTGGTTTGCCGGAATGCCTTCAAGCCAACACATCACGTCAAAAATCGCTACGATATTGTTGCGCCTCAACGGCATCATGGAAAAAACATGTATGGAGCAGACAATACTAAATGCCGTGAAATTCCTCGACAAACGGGTGGCAAAGCAAATTGAAGAGATGAAAAAGAACGAGAAGCGCGGTTTCAAGCCAAATATATGGGACAGTCATCTCGCTTATCTCAATATAATGCGAATGAACTCAGACAAAGCCTCTGCGCAAGCCGTTGCCAACCGAAAATACCTGCTTGCAATTCTTGCGAAACACTATTCCGAACTGAATATGGAGGACAAGAGCACGGCGGCACTTGTTCTTGCCGACATGGGATACGACAAAGAAGCAAAGACAGCCCTTCAAAGTGTACTCGAACATACGGTTTCGGACAAAGACAAAGGCATCTATTTCGATTCATTCCGCGCGCCGTCGTATTGGAACAGCTACAAAATTCCCGTGCAAACGGCTGCACTTGAAGCGGTACGCGCACTTGCGCCAAACGACAAGGCTACCCAGAACGGCATGCTCAAATGGATTTTGCAGGAAAAGCGCACACAGGGGTGGCTTACTACGCTCAACACGTTAGAGGCAACCTATGCGCTGCTTTCTACAACCAAGACCGACACAACGTTGCTGCATTTCAACACGAAACTTCCCGATGCTTTCACGCTCAACATGCAAGACGGCGAAAAGACAAACGTTATGCAGGCGGCGAAAACCGTTGACGCAGATGCCACAGGCTATATACGCGCCGACTTCAGGCTCGACGAACTGAAATCATCGCCTGTTTCTGTCAGCATATCCAAGAACGACGGCGGAATATCGTGGGGAGGAATTTACGGACGCTATCTTGCTCCGGCGGCAACGGTGGAAAACAGCGGCAAAGAGCTTACTGTAAAGCGCGAATACTTCGTCGTAGAAAACGGAAAGGAAAAAGCCGTAACTCCAAAGACTATTGTAAACGTTGGCGACCTTATACGCGTGCGCTACACCATAAATGCTTTGCGCGACTACGACTATGTAAGCCTCGTTGACCCGCGTCCGGCGTGTCTTGAGCCTACAAAACAGATTTCCGGTTATACATGCAACAACGGAGAATGGTTCTATCTCGCCGTGAGAGACGCTTCGCAGGCCTATTTCCTTGAAAAGCTCGAAAAAGGCAGCCATATATTCAGCATGGATTTCCGTATCGACCGAAAGGGAACGTATCTCGCAGCGCCGGCAAGCATACAATGTTTGTATTCCCCCGAATTTACGGGACATTCCAAGGGACTTACAATTAACTCAACCGAAGCAAAATGAAAATCAGAGCCTTGGGGAAAAGAAAACTCGCCTCTTTGTTTGCCGCCGCAGCCATAACATTGTGCTGCAATACGGCTATGGCGCAAAGCGCAACGGCACTCACGCAAACAAACCTGCGAAAATGGAACATTCCGCCTGCAAACTATAGCGGAATAACGCATGTAGAAGGGAACTCCTACGCTGTGGTGAGCGACAAGGAGGCACGCAGCGGATTCTATATCTTTGATATTGACATCGACAACCGCAACGGAAAAATACGCAACGTGTCGCGCAGCGCGCTATATGCGGCAGAAACGTCGGCAAACGGGCGCGACGAAGAGGGAGTATGCTACTTTGCACCCGGCAATACGCTTTTCATAAGTGCCGAAGACGACCAGAAAATTCTGGAATACGACCTCGACGGAAAACCAACGGGCAGAAAACTCAATGTGCCCGCAATGTTCTCCCCCGACAGCATATATCCGAATTTCGGATTCGAGTCGTTGGCCTACGACAGTGCCTCGTCGCGTTTCTTTGCAGCCACCGAGCGCCCTTTGAAATGCGATGCGCTCAACGATTCTGCCGTTATAAGAATCCTTATATTTGATCAAAATCTCAACCCGTCGGCACAATATGCCTACATGCTCGAGAGTCCGTCGCTCAACAGCAAGGCAAAATATTACGCCCACGGCATTTCGGAAATCGCAGCCCTGACAGACGGTCGCATCCTTGTAATGGAAAGAGAAATTAGTGTGCCTGCAAACTATATTGGAGCCGAATGCCGCATAAGGTTGTTTGTCGTAGACCTTTCCGAAGGCAATCCCATTGTTCCGGCAAACGTTCCCCTAAAATCTGCAAGCCACAAGCCGCTCTACAAAACAGCCATTGCCGACTTTACAACGCATCTGAATTTCGGGCAGATGAATCTTGCTAACTACGAAGGCATGTGTCTTGGGCCGAAACTCAAAGACGGGCGGCAGACACTCCTTTTGATTAACGATTCCCAGGCCGGGGCGGGAAATTCTCTCTATCACCTTAAAGACTACATCAAGGTTATAATTCTCTGAAACCGTTTTACCCCCACCAATATGCCGTTTGCCCCTGCTGCAAGCGGCATTTTTTTATCCACTCCACCACCCCCAAAAAAGGACATCGCATATCGTAAAAACTCCGCCGCATCTAATTTAAACTAGATGCGGCGGAATTTAAATTTGGTGGCCCGGAGTTTTTACGATATGCCGTGTAGTTTTTTCGCACACCACAACCAGGCAAAACAAATGCCTTTAATTACCCATATTACTGATTGTATAACCAATATAAAAGGTTGACTTTCGGCTTATAAACGAATTTATTATATTTGCAATACCGATTAATTCAACAGCAAACAAACAACAAAGATTTGAAAATATGAAAAAACTGTTCATGGTAGCATTCGTTGCTATGTTATGCGTAAAAGCCCTGGCCCAAGAGCCAAAAGTTTACGTTACCCGCGACATCTCTCCGGAATCCCTCGTACGCATTTACAAAGCCCTCGGCGTAAAAGCCACCGGCAAGGTAGCTGTGAAAGTCAGCACGGGCGAAGCAGGAAACCCCAACTATCTAAATCCCTCGCTCATCGCTCCCCTCGTGAAAAAAGTGAAAGGCACAATCGTTGAATGCAACACGGCATACGGCGGAAAGCGCAGCACAACCGAAGAACATCTGAAGGTAGCCGAAGAACATGGGTTTACGAAAATAGCCAAAGTGGACATAATGGATTCGGAAGGCGAGATAAAAATCCCGGTAAAAGACACCACACACATCAAATACGACATCGTAGGCTCTCACTTGCAGAACTACAATTTCATGATAAACCTCGCGCATTTCAAAGGGCACCCCATGGGCGGACTTGGCGGTGTGTTGAAAAATCAAAGCATCGGCGTGGCTTCTACCAACGGCAAGGCTTACATTCATAGCGCAGGCGTGGTGGATACTCCCGAGAATCTTTGGAGCAACGTGGGCAATCAGGACGGTTTCCTCGAATCTATGGCTGCCGCCGCCCAAGGAGTGGCAAACTATTTCGGCAAAAACATTATCTATATCAGCGTGATGAACAACATGTCGGTAGATTGCGACTGCGTTTCCCACCCTGCCGACAGCAAGCTCAAAGACTACGGAATTCTTGCCTCAACCGATCCCGTCGCTCTCGACCAGGCGTGCGTTGACATCATATTCAATATGACTCCTTCGGCAGACAACGACAACGCTCCGCTGAAAGAGCGCATAACAAGCCGCCACGGAATACATACTATAGAGCACGCAGAAAAAATAGGATTGGGAAGCCGCAAATACAAACTCGTCAACATCGACAAGAAATGAGGATTCAAAGCATTTTATTTGCGCTTTCAGCGTTCGGGATATCGGTCTCCGCACAAACTCCAAGCGACACCCTGCCGCAGCAAACCCTCACCGCAACTGTGGTAACGGGCACACGCAACGCCACCGACGTTCGCCATCTGCCCATGACCCTAAGCACGATAAACCAAAACGAACTGACGAAAAATTTCCGCACATCTGTTTTGCCCACCGTCGCAGAACAAGTGCCCGGAATGTTCATCACGTCGCGCGGAGTACTGGGCTACGGGGTATCGACAGGCGCTGCAGGCGGAATAAAACTGAGAGGAATTGGAAGCGGAGCGCAGACACTCGTACTGATAGACGGCCAACCGCAATATGCAGGGCTTATGGGACACCCCATAGCCGATGCCTATCAAACTATGTTGGCTGAAAAAGTTGAGGTATTGCGTGGGCCCGCGTCGATGATGTATGGATCAAACGCAATGGGCGGGGTAATGAATATTGTAACGCACAAGCTGCGCACGGAAGGCTCTAAAACCGAAATGCAATACGAAGGTGGTTCATACGGCACCCTACAAGGGCAAATTTCAAACCAGACAAAAAGCGGACGTTTCGGCACCTCGGCAGGAATAAACTACTCGCGCACCGACGGACACCGCAAGAACAGCGAATTTGAACAGTTCTCGGCATTCGCGAAATTGGGTTTCGAAGTTTCGAAATACTGGAATGCGAGCGCCGATGTGAGTCTCACTCATTTCAACGCCTCAAATCCTGGCGAGGAAACCAATCCCTATATCGACAATGACTCGAAAATAACGCGCGGGCTCGCATCTCTGCAATTCACCAACGATTACGGCAAATATTCCGGGGCATTCCGTGCGTTCTACGACTGGGGACACCACAAAATAAACGACGGATACCACGCAGGAGGTACGCCGCAAACGCAACTGTATCTGCACAACGATTTAATGAGCGGCATCACGGCTTACGAAAGTGCGCAGCTGTTCAAAGGCAACCGCACCACCGTGGGCCTGGACTACCAACATTTTGGAGGCAAAGCCTGGAATCGTGTGATTGAAACCAAAGAAGAGAAAAATTTGGCCGATAAGACGCAGGACGAGATAGCAGGATATTTGGATTTTCGTCAGGACATAGCAAAATTCATAACCTTGAACGCGGGACTGCGTGCCGACTGGCATTCCCAAACCGGCATGGAGCTTGTGCCACAAGGCGGACTGACTTTCCGGCTCGGCGATGATTCGCAAATACGGGCCATGGTGAGCAAAGGATTCCGCAACCCGACGATTCGAGAACTGTATATGTTTCGCCCGGCAAACAAGGATTTGAAACCCGAGCGCATGATGAACTACGAGATAGCCTTCAGCGACAATCTGATATCAAACCGTCTGCACATAGGACTAAATCTTTTTTATCTGAAAGCCGACAACATGATAAGCACACAGATGATCGACGGAAAGCCAAGGAACGTAAACACGGGAAAAACCGAGAACAGCGGCGTGGAGTTTGAGTCAAAATTCCGTGCAACCCGTGCCCTTTCGCTCAATGCCAATTACAGTTATCTCCACATGAGCAATCCCACAACCGGCGCGCCGGAACATAAACTTTACATCGGAGCTGACTACACCCGAGGGCGCATGGCGTTAAGCACAGGTGTGCAATACATCGCCGGACTTTACCTTGCCGCAGGAAAGAATGCCGACAAAGAATACTTTACACTGTGGAATCTTACGGCGAGCTACCGACTTGCGAAATTCATGAAGGTATATGCGCGCGGCGAGAACCTGTTGGCACAAAAATATGAAACGATGCAGGGTTTCACAATGCCCCGCGCAACGATAATGGGCGGAATAAAGTTTGAACTGTAACCCATTCCGTCCGAACCAAGCCATTAACTTTTTCATTGATCTCCCGGCGCAGCATTACGCCGGGAGATTTTTGTCATTCTTCCGCGGGCAAAGTTTTTATCACCCTGCCTATCGGCACCAACAAAATTATGAAAAATCACGACATTTCCCCACGCAAATTCCACGACAATCCACCCCGCGAAAAACACAACGCATCTCGTAAAAACTCCGGGCCACCAAATTTAAATTAGATGCGTCGGAATTTAAATT
>CAVFYC010000067.1:0-11446 GCA_963626585.1 Christensenellaceae bacterium Phil1
GCATCTAATTTAAATTCCGACGCATCTCGTTTTTACAAGATGCCTTGTCGTAAAAACGATGTCAGACATTATTCAAACAATGTCTGACATTATTTAAACGATATCTGACATAGTTTTTAACAATATGCCTTGGAATTTACGCTATATCCAAAGTGTTTTTATTGAAGCCCTTATCTTTTCGGCTAAATTTGCGTAACTTTGTGTTGTATAAGGCAAAACATCGGTTCGAAAATGGGAAAAATGAATTGGAAACAGCTCACGACAAACAAACGCTATGGTTTGGAGGAACGCTACAACGCAGTGAAGGAAGACCGCACGCAGTTTCAGCGCGATTTCGACCGTTTGATTTTCTCCGCTCCCTTTCGCCGCATGCAAAACAAGACGCAGGTTTTTCCGCTTCCGGGCAGTGTGTTTGTTCACAACCGTCTCACCCACAGCCTCGAAGTGTCGAGCGTTGGGCGTTCCCTGGGATTGGATTGCGGACACGAACTGGTGAAACGCCACGAAGGGCTTGACCCTGATTTTGCTACGTCGGTGGGCGCAATTGTTTCGGCCTCGTGTCTCGCCCACGACATGGGCAACCCTCCTTTCGGGCATGCCGGAGAGCGGGCAATAGCAAGTTTTTTCTCCGAGAGCAAAGGTCGTGTGATGCGCGACTATAAAGACCCCGTATCAGGTGAGACTTTAAGCGACGCGCAATGGAACGACATCACACACTTTGACGGCAACGCAAACGCATTCCGCATTCTAACCCATCAATTCAACGGGCGGCGGCGCGGAGGTTTCGTGATGACTTACCCTACGCTTGCTTCGATTGTGAAATACCCGTTCTCGTCTTCGCTTGCCACAAAGCAAAAATTCGGTTTCTTTGAGGCCGAACGCGATGCCTTCGTTAAAATTGCCGAGGAATTGGGACTCATCTGTTTTGAGAACCACGACGGAATGGTGAGATACTCACGCCACCCGTTGGCTTACCTTGTTGAAGCCGCCGACGACATATGTTATGAAATCATGGACATAGAAGATGCCTACAAACTACGCATCTTGACATTCGAAGAAACGCGCGATTTGCTTCTGGGATACTATGATGACGACATGAGAAAGCACATCATGAAAGCTTATCCCGATGTTACCGACGAAAACGAGGAGATAGTTTATTACCGTTCAAGGGCAATAAATTTCCTGGAGCATGAGTGTGTGAACGTATTCCTTGAAAACGAAGACGCAATACTATCCGGTACGTTCAAAGGCAGTTTGGTTGACAATTTCGCGCCACATACGGCCCAAGCATACCGCCACAGTTCCGAAGTGGCTGTGAATAAAATCTATCGCAGCCGCGATGTGCTCGATATAGAACTCGCCGGATACCATATTATATACACCCTGTTGGAATTGGTATTGAAGGCAACGCTAACTCCCGAGGATACCTACAGCAAATTGTTGCTAAGCAGAATTTCTTCGCAGTATCAACTCAACGCGCCGACGCTCTACGAAAGAGTAATGGCGGTAATCGATTTCATTTCGGGCATGACCGATGTGTTTTCGCTCGACATGTATCGCAAAATCAACGGCTCACAACTGCCCACAGTGTAAGACCGCAAAATTCCATAAGCCCTATGAACGTAAATATAGAAAACAGTTGGAAAAACGCGCTTTCATCGGAATTTGAGAAGCCATACTTCGCAAATCTTGTGGAATTCGTTCGGTACGAATACGCCAACGGAACGTGCTATCCGCCGGGAAATCTTATTTTCAACGCATTCAATCTTTGCCCTTTCAACGATGTAAAAGTCGTCATCATAGGTCAGGATCCCTATCACGAACCCGGGCAGGCACAAGGTCTGAGCTTTTCGGTTGCAGAAGGCGTGAAATTTCCCCCTTCGCTCGAAAACATCTTCAAGGAAGTGCAGGCCGACACCGGAAATCCCGCGCCGGAAAACGGAGACCTCACACGGTGGGTAAAACAAGGCGTGTTGTTGCTAAACGCTACGCTCACGGTAAGAGCACATCAGGCCGGGTCGCACCAGAAAAGGGGGTGGGAAGAATTTACCGATGCAGCAATCAAAGCACTCGCCACCCAGCGCAGCGGAATTGTATATCTGCTTTGGGGCGCATACGCACAACGTAAAGGCGCGCTCATAGACCGTACAAAAAATCTCGTATTGCAGTCGGCGCATCCCTCACCTCTTTCTGCTTATCGCGGTTTCTTCGGAAATCATCACTTTTCTCTTGCAAACGATTACCTCGCCGCGCAAGGCAAAACGCCGATAAAATGGTAATTTTTTAAACCAAAAGAAGATGGACAGGCATAGTTTTTCCACGATGATAGAGATAGGAAACACAATAGTTTCTTCAGAATGTATCACAGAGTATTTCTGCTGCGATTTGAGCGTATGTCATGGCGAATGCTGCATAGAAGGTGATGCCGGAGCGCCTGTAACGCCCGATGAAATCAGAGAAATTGAAAACGCTCTGCCGTATGTTTCGGACAAACTCAGTCATGCGGCACAAAATCTCATACATAAACAAGGCGTTGCCTATACCGATCGCGACGGAGACCTCGTTACAAGCATAATAAAAGGCAAGAATTGCGTTTTTACTTTCATGGGCGAGGGAAATTGTTGCCTTTGCGCTCTGGAACAAGCGCATGCCGAAGGAAAGACAACGTTTGTAAAACCGATTTCATGCGCACTCTATCCAATTCGTGTGGCTAAACTTAGCAATGGGACGCTTGCGCTGAACTACAATCGTTGGAGTATTTGTGCCTGCGCCCGCAAACTAGGAAAAAAGCAAGGCTTGCGAGTTTACGAATTCCTGAAAGCGCCCTTAATACGTGCCTTCGGCGAAGAATGGTATGCCGAACTCGATGCAACGGCAAAGGAGTTAATTCGTCAGAAAATCCTCGATGAAAACTGAAAATTTGACAGAAAAACTTAGTACAACAATATAGAACAAAAACAATGCGAACCATGGAAAAGAAAAAGCTATTAATTGTTTTGGCAATGCTTTTTTGCAGCTTCGCCAACGCGCAAAACACGAACGAAATCGGGAATATCCTGGAATATTTCAAGAATGTGGCGCAATACGACACTAGGTGTACGCAGGAGAAAGTATATCTTCACCTCGACAACAACGCTTATTTTATCGATGAAACCATATATTTTAAAGCATATATAGTGCGAGCTTCATCGATGAAGTATACCGATTTAAGCAAAGTGCTTTACGTAGAAATTCTGGACGATCACGGCAATACGATTGAGCGCAAAAACTACGAGATAATCGACGGACAGGCTTCGGGAAGCATCTCGCTAAATAATCTAATCCACGGTGGATACTACGAAATTCGTGCATTTACGCGGGCAATGCTTAACTGGGACGGGGAATACTGTTTCTCGCGCGTGATACCTGTTTACCAAACAAAAAACACCACCGGAGATTATTTTGACGGCTATATCTACAAAAAAGAAGGCGAGGATTTTCTGCCGATGAAGCGCAAAGAACCGAATACATTGCGTGGAGATTCGGCGATAAAGGATGGAGTTTTCGTGGAAATGTATCCTGAAGGCGGCGCGCTTATTGAAAAAGATTGCCCACAAAAGATTGCGTACAGAATTACCGACAAAAACGGCAATCCGGTAAATATCAGCGAATGCAAAATCCTCAACGGCACAACGGTCATTGGAACTACCAAAACTCAACACGAGGGTATGGGAGAATTTACGGTTCCTGCGTGGAGCAGTTCCATTAAAATGTCGATGGAATATGACGGAAAAAGCCGCGAGTTCAGTTTGCCGACGCCGAGAAAGTCGGGAATTTCCGCAATGTTGCAGCGCGACGGAAACAACTGGGGTTTCGAGATAAACTACACGCCCGATCTTAGCGGCAAATACCTTGGCGTGAGCGTAACATGCCGTGGCGCAGCTTGTGTGTTTGACACTATACGATTGAACGGCACTCCTCATTGGAGCGTGGCGGAGAATAAACTGCACTATGGCATAAATCAGATAACTTTGATCAATTCCGATGGCGATGTGCTTTGGGAACGTTTGGTTTGGCGCAGACCTGATTATCCCGTCAGCCTTGAAATCAAGCAGAACGAGAGTTCTTTTCAGCCTTTTGCGCCGATTGTTCTCGACATGACGCTGGCTGATAAAAAAGGCAATCCTTGCAATGCATATTTCTCGCTGGCTGTGCGCGACCAAACCACAGAAGTTGGAGGCAACGACTGTGGAATTGCGCAAGATTTACTGCTTTCATCGGATATTCGCGGTTATATTTCCCACCCCGAGTATTATTTTGAATCTGATGACGAGACTCATTCAAAAAACCTCGACCTTCTTTTGCTCGTACAGGGTTGGCGTCGTTACGATTTCAATGAAATGACGGGAAAGAAGCCGTTCAAACTTTTGCAACCGGTGGAAACGGGGCAATTACTTACGGGGCATTTGCTCGAAAATAAGGGAAAGCGCCTGCCGATAGCCGGTGCAGATTTAAAGGTTGACATTTTCTTGCCGGGACTTCGCGCTACCGGAGAATGCAAAACCGACACAAACGGAAGTTTTGCCCTTATGCCGCCAAAATACTACAGCGACGGCGTGGGCAGGTTTTATACCTACGAAAACGGCAAGCCCAAAACAATGCGCATATTCCTTGAACGCGATTTTGCGCCCACGCCCCGAATGTTCGACGTGCAAGAGTTTAATTTGAGTCAGTATGTCCACAAACCTACGGTGAATACTGAAGAAACCTTTGCTTGGCAAGACACGATAAAGAAGAGCGACATAATTTTGAACGAGGCTGTGGTGAAAGGCAAACGCAAGGACATTCGCGACGGACAAGACAAATGGAACGGCGGAGAGGGTTTCGCGCAGCGCAACGCCGACATATATTACAACATAAACTTTGAAGCGATGAAATATTGCGACAAGGGCGAGGACGACCCGCTTGTGTGGGATTTGTTGAAGTCGATAAACAAAAACTTCGACTACACCACCTCGGACGCAAGCATTGCCGGAACAAATTACAGGTTTACCTATCGCAACCGCCCTGCCGTGGTTTTGCGCAAAAACACCGTGCAAGATTCTGAGCAGCGTATGGACAACATGGTGATATTTGCCAGCGAAGTGAGTCGCATTTATATTGTAACCGACCAGGAGAAAATGCGCCACGTACTTCCTGATTTTGGAAAAGACAACGACCGCACGATTGCCATATTGCTTTACGAGAACGACGAGAAGCCTATGCTCAAAGAAAAGAGCAAGACAAAAGTAGTTAGGTTCTTTGGTTATAGCGAAGATCCGGGATTTCCGTTGCCCGACTACCGCAAGCGCGACCTTCCCGACAAACAAGATTTTCGCCGCACGCTTTATTGGAATCCCGATGTGCTTGCCGACGAGAACGGAAAGGCTACCGTTACGTTCTATTCCAATTCGCGTCAGGGCGTGAAGCTTGGCATTACGGCGCGCTCGGTTCTTCCCGACGGCGAGTTGATAGATTTTGAACGCTGATTCCTGCAAAAATTTCAGTTTTCACCGATTGTTTAATATGAAAAAGGGCAAAATTTCGGCTATTGCATGCGGAATATTTTTCTGTGTGTTCATCGGTGGTTTGCAATGCGTCAAAGCGCAGAAAGAAACCGACAGAAGCAAAACGGAACAGTCGATGGAACAGCAGGGAATGGTTAGAATCTGCGACATTGACTCCACAATTCTCACGAGCCTGATGTATGCGCGTTCAGACAACTTTACCGGCAAAACGCTCTACACCGATCTTCGCACGGCATACCTTCACCCCAAGGCTGCGGCGGCTTTGAAACGGGCGCAACAGATTTTGCGCAAAAGCCACCCCAATCTTAGACTGAAAGTATACGATGCCGCGCGCCCCATGTCGGTGCAGCAGAAAATGTGGAACGTGGTTGCCGGAACGAACAAGGATATATACGTGAGCAATCCCGCCCACGGCGGCGGACTGCACAATTACGGGCTGGCGGTAGACATTACCATTGCCGATGAGAAGGGCGACAGCATAACCATGGGTACACGCATTGATAATATGACGCCGCTTGCCCACATTGACAAGGAGGATATTCTTTTGAAGACCAAACGTCTCACGCGCGAGGCGGTGAACAACCGCCGCCTTTTGCGCCGTGTGATGACTGAAGCGGGATTTCATTCGCTGCGCTCCGAATGGTGGCATTTCAATTACACTTCGCGCGCGAATGCCCGCAAATATTATAAGGTAATCAAGTGATTTTGCATCGCCGAAAAGGCGTTTTTTTGTCCCGAAAAAGAGGACTGATTTTCACAGTGTTATATATGGCCTTTCCGAGGTCAGACATAATTTAAATTCCGACGCATCTAATTTGAATTAGATGCGTCGGAGTTTTTACGAGATGCGGACAAAGAAAAACGCATGGATTTCTTGATCGTAAAAAAGCGGTTTTCAGAAGATTTTTTGCGCATTTCAAATGGCGGAATTGCAACCATAACCGTCTCGGCACGGTTTATTCCGCTTTTTTTGACCGATTATATTATTTTTTCGTGAGTTATCCAAAAAACTATAAATAAAATAACTACCTTTGCTCGTTAATTCATCAAAACAGTAATAAAAGAAAATAATATCCGGGAGTAATAAATAGAAACAAAAATGCAGAAGTTTACAATCTTAGCCTCGATGCTATTGATAATGGTGTTGGGCACATCATGCGGTTCAAACAAGTCGATGACTTATCTCCAAGGAGCTGAACAACTCTACAAGAATGGTGCAAATCTTGACAACGACTACACGCTCAACATTCAGCCCGACGACCAGTTGGCCATATATGTGAGTTCGCAAGAAGAGGAGTTGATCAAACCATTTGCCAACCTCATGCTTATAGGTCAGACCGCGGGAATAAACAACAACCAGGGTAGCGGTAGTTCATCGTATTTCGTGGTGAACAAGGACGGCTATATTGATTTCCCAATATTCGGCAAGATAAAAGCCGCCGGACTTACTGTGAACAAACTATCGGAATCAATTCAAAATAGAATGATAAGCGAGGGACTTATAAAGGACGCCAAAGTTACTACAAAGATTATGAGCTTCAAGGTAACAGTGCTCGGCGATGTGAAAAGCCCCGGAACCCAAAGTTACACGGGCGAAAGACTCACGCTGCTTGAAGCCATCGGACGTTCGGGCGACCTCAACAGTTCCGCCATACGTAAGAAAGTACTCGTGATACGCGAGGAAAACGGACAACGACAGACTTTCCAGGTCGATCTTACCGACCCGGAAAGCGTTTTCAACTCCCCCGCATATTATATGCACCAGAACGACATCGTTTACGTGGAGTCAAACAAATCGGTGAAGATTAAAGGAAGTTCAGGATACCTCTATCTTAGTCTTACAGGCACACTCCTCGGACTCGGCACCTCGATAGCTTCGCTCATCATTGCACTAACAAAGTAGAAAATGGAAAATATCACTCCGCAACAGACTAACTCGTATATTTCGCCCGAAGAAGACAAGAAAAACGACCTTCTCCCGGTGGTCATGAAGTCGCTGCATGTATTTGCAGCCAATTGGAAATGGTTTCTTCTCTCAGCAGTGGTGTGTTTGTTCCTGGCATACCTCTATCAAGCTAAGCTCCCGCGAGTATACGAACGCTCGTCAACAATAGCAGTAAAGAACAGCGAAAACGCAAACTCGCGCAACCAATCTGCAGCAATGGCTCTGAATGGTATCGGCGCCAATGGCGAATTGCAGGACGAAGCATTTATTTTGAAATCCCACAGACTTATGCAGCGCGTTGTCAAAAGTCTTGGGCTCGACATTGACTACACAACAGACCTCGGACTGAGAAGCTATTCCCTATATAAGGAAAGCCCCGTAAAAGTTACGTTCTTCAAAGGATTTACTCAGAGCGTGAATTTTGACATTGAGATAGAATCCGAACAAAGTTTCCGCATTCACAATCTGAAAATGGGCGGAGGATTGTCAGACTTCGACAAAACCGCTCCGTTTGGCAAGGCCCTCGAAACTCCAATGGGCGCGCTGCTCGTGGAAAAGAACAAAAGCACGTTCAAAAGCTACCTAAAACGCACAATAAGCGTGAGCCGCATTAGCATGGAGCAAGCTGCGCTGAGATATACCGGTTGCATTAACGCGCAAGTGAAAGATCAATCAAGCAACCTCATATTTGTGTCGTGCCAAAACACTAATGTAAAACGCGCCGACGATATTTTGGCAAGTTTGCTCGAAGCCTATAAAAACGACATCATAGAAAATAAAAACCGGCAGTCGATGAACGCCGACAAGTTTCTCACGCAAAGAATAATGCTTATAGGAAACGATTTGAGCAGTGCCGAGAACCGCATGGCTTCGTTCAAGCAAAGCAACGACGTAATTGATTTTGAGAAAAACGCCTCCATTTATCTCGACCAAAGCAACCAAGCCCGTCAGCAGGTAATGCAACTTGAGAGCGAGAAGAATGTTGGTCTTTTCCTCCGTGATTATCTTCGTCAGCAGACAGATGGCAACTACGAAGTCATACCTTCGTTGGGCGACATCGGAAATACGGGGCTTTCTTCGGGCATAAGCGAATACAATGATTTGGTGATGAACTACAATCGTCTGTCGGCAAATGCAGGAATGGCTTCGCCGGTTGTACGAAATGCGCTCGACCGTTTGAAATCTACGCACGCGGTTATCACAAAAACGGTGGAGAATTTTATAAATACCATAAACGTAAAACTGCGTCAGGCAAACGCTGTGCAGAGCAGCATAAACTCCAGCATTTCGGCGGTGCCGCAGAAAGAAAAATCGGCAGGCGACATCGAACGTCAGAGAAAGATTAAGGAAGACCTCTACGTGTATCTTCTTAATAAGAGGGAGGAAGTTGCTTTGCAGCTCGCCGTTACCGAAGCAAACGTGAACATTATCGAAACTCCTTACGGATATTCCGCGCCGATTTATCCCAAGAGCGGCTCAATCATGCTCGTGGGTCTTGGAATAGGTCTCGCAATTCCGGCGTGCTTGTTCTGGATTCTTTTGGTGCTCGACACTAAAGTTCGCAACCGCAAAGAAGTTGAGGATAACTGCACAATTCCTATTCTCGGCGAGATACCGCTTTGGAAAGAAGACGAAGAAACAAACAAATTCCTTGACCGCTCGCATGGTGGCGCTAACTACAATGCGGTGAGCGAGGCATTCCGAATGTTGCGCTACAACCTGAATTTTATGAAGAAGCGCTCAAAAGTTATGATGTTTACATCGTCAACTCCGGGCAGCGGAAAATCTTTTGTATCGCGTAACCTTGCTTTGATCCTTGGTATTGCGGGAAAGAAGGTCATTCTTGTTGACGGCGATATCCGCAAGCGTACGCAGTCGAAACTTATAAGCGGGCACGAAGGTCTCACCACGTATCTCAGCGATGACAGCTGCGACCTCGATAGCTTGATAAAGATTGACGCCGTGGGCAAAAACGTTGACTTCCTTGCGGCCGGCGTTACTCCTCCCAATCCTACAGAGTTGCTTATGAGCCCGAGGCTTGAAGAATTGACCGACGAACTTAAATCGCGTTACGACTACATAATCTTCGATACCACTCCTGCTATTGCGGTGGCCGATGCGGGTATTATCAACCGCGTTGCCGAACTTACGATCTACGTGATACGTATCGGCACAGAGGACAGACGCTTCCTCCCCGAGATTGATAAAATGTATAAGAACAAGAAGTTCCGCAATCTTTCCATTATCATTAACGCGAGTGTGCGTAATAAATATGGTTACGGCTATGGTTATGGATACGGCTACGGATATGGTTACGGTTACGGCTATGGTTATGGATATGGCTACGGCGAAGATAGCGGTAAGAGCGGAAAGCATGGCCGCCACAGCAGTAAATCTCACCATAGTAGTGCTTCTGCTGAATCTTCGCGCAAGACTTCGGAAAACGCCAACCGCATTGACGTGAACCAGCTTCGCGATGCAACAAAAGACGACAGCGAGAATTGACGCTCAAAGCGATCGAGATAAAACCGAAAGCCGCCCTGCAAAAACGGGGCGGCTTTTTATTTGCGCTTAAACCATTTTCTGTCGAACGTAAGCCGTTGGTTTTCGTACATAATCCAGAAGATTTCGCATATAAGCTGTTTTCTTTTGCACATAATCCGTTGCCTTTTATATTCCTGCCGTTTTCAGCCGCAAAGAATCCTTTGCAAATTCCGTGCGGTTCTTTATTGTTTCCGCGCCGCCCTTTATTGAATATGCCCCTATGCCCGGCGGAAAAACGGCGCACAATGTAAGACGCACTCTACAAAACAACGGCGCGCCGGGGGCGCATGTCCTTCGCGCCATAACGCTTTGAAAGGTTTCTACAGGCTTTTTCGTAATTTTGCATAGTTTAATCTACTACATTGAATAAGAAGGAAAGAATCATTTCATTTGTTTGGCAGCACTTTTTGCTGCTCGTATCGCTGTGCGTTATGACCCTTGGCGTGGCAGTGTGCGTTAGGAGTATGTTGGGGTCGAGTGTCATCTCCACGCTTCCCTATGTGTTTGAGACTGCCGGCAAGAGAATTTCGGGCATACCGCGTCTAACAATCGGACAATACACATATATAATGAACGGAGTGCTGGTTTTGGGGCAAATAGCCGTGTTGCGCAAGAAATTCGAGGCGGTGCAGTTGTTCCAGTTGGTGGTTGGTTTCGTTTTCGGCTCGCTTATCGACTTGAACATGTGGCTTACATCTTGGCTTGTTCCCGCAAATCTTATGGCCAAAGCCGTTTCCCAAATTGCCGGGTGCACTATCTTGGGCATCGGCATTGCGCTCGAGGTGCGCTGCGGTTCGGTAACGATGCCCGGCGAAGGCTTCCCGGTGGCAGTGAGCGAGGTTACGGGCATAGAGTTTGCCAAGACAAAAATTGCTGTCGACATTTCCATGGTGATACTTGCCGTGGTGTTCTGCTACATATTCTTCGGCGCGTGGCAGTGGTACATCGTTGGCGTGGGCACATTGTTTGCCATGATTTATGTAGGGCTTGTAGTGCGCACGGTGGGCAGGCATCTTGCGTGGTTCGACCGCATTCTTGCCTATCAGCCGGGATTTCGCCGCTATGTTTACGGTTTGGCGAGGTTCCTTTTCAAGCAAAAATAATATCCCGCCATACATTATATATATAAGGAGGTGCACACGAGTTGCATCTCCTTATTTTTTTGCTCCTTTCTCCCGCTTTTTTCGCTTTTGAAAGTATCTGAAAATTAGGATATAAAATATGCCGAAAACGATGTCTGACATTATTTGAATAATGTCAGACATCGCTTAAAAGATATCAGACATTGTTTCCCCCTTTTGCGGTAATAGTTTTCTGGGCATAGTGTTCTTTTTGCATTACTTGCTTCGGGGCGATTCTCGGGTTTGTTTAAGGAAAGATGTAATGCCTTGTAATACAATAGGTATGCGTT
>CAVFYC010000068.1:0-11369 GCA_963626585.1 Christensenellaceae bacterium Phil1
TGTCTTTGTACTTTGGCATTTTTTTACCTCCATAATGATATCTTTATTCTATACCATCTCGGAGGTTTACACAAGATATTAAGAAGTCTCGGTAATTCAATAGAAACCGATGCTGCATTGATTGTTGCCGTTTTATATGCGGTAGTTACATATGTGGCCGTTCTTTTACTTTCGGCTACAATAACACGATTTGTATATAAAAAGAGCTTGTTTGAGTGTTTGCAACGTCAAATATATAGATATTTTGCCTTTTGGGGTCTCTTGCCACTAACTATCACGGGTGTGTGCTGGGATATAATTTGGCCCTTCCTGCCGGCAAAATTCACCGCATATCGTTTGCCTTTGCCAGAAATAGATATTATTTTGGATTTGTCAAGTGCTTTTTGTGAAACCATTCTATTTCTTAGTGTAGTACTTATGGTTTTATCTATTGTTTCATTTGCATATGGAATTCTTGTTAACTCTAACATTAATTTCAATCGTATTTGTGCTGCTTTATGGATCGTATATGCCTATTACATCGCCTATATTATGCCGCCATATTTTGAGTACGGTAAATGGTTTTTGATATTCATTGCAATTGCCTACTTGATAGAGATTGTTTTGTTTGCTGTTTGTAAAATGAAACAAAAAATGCCTTTAATTCCCAAGTATGAAATTATAGTCTTATCGTTTGATGAATTTGAAGGTGAAAGCAAGATTACTGTAGACGATAGTAAAGAATATGATTTCAGCATATTTATGCCTAAGGAGAAAAATGAAGATGACTAAATTTAGTACGCAGCACATTCAAAAACAAATATATCAAAACAAAGTGAACAAGGGCTTTAATACTACGGATATTCCTAAGGAGTTTTGCCTTCTCTATGGCGAAGTGGGAGAAGCTTTTGATGCTTGGAGAAAAGATAAATCGGATTTTGGAGAAGAACTTGCCGATGTTGCGATATATTTATTGGGCATTGCCGAGATCTGTAAAATTGATCTTGGTGATGAAATAAGCAAAAAGATGACAATTAATGAGCAACGTAAATATCGGATGATAAAAGGAGTTGCAATAAAGGATGAATAGTGAGGTTGTTTTTTTAAATGATGGCTCTTTCAAATTGCCATATGATTTAAAAGAACTTTTTGTAAAGGGAAGGGCATATACGGTTATGCTTAAGGTAGGAGAAGGAATCGCTTTTCTTCCCCACCATCAGATGGGTTATACTCCTGAGATTCCTTTGAAATACGATGTCGTTAATGAAGATGGATACTTAAAAATCCCTACTCGTATGAAGCAATTATTTGAAGAACATAATTTCATAATGACCTATTCACCATATAGTAGTCCAGGTGATGATGGAGTGTTATTAACGAATAAACCGAACGCTTCTCAACCAGATTTCTTATGGAAAAGATCCGATATAATTTTGACTTTAAGCCCTTGGGAAATTCCCCATAGACCGCAAGAACTTGTTCGAGAAGACAGAAAACGAGATTGTCAACGCCCAAAATTTGTTATTAAGAGAAGAAGTAAAACGGAGGAGTAAAAGATGCTTAATTACCAAAAAAGTAAATGTAATACCGTGTTTATGAAACTATATGACGAGCCCTTTGAACTTATTAAATCCGGTAAGAAGACCATAGAAGTTCGTTGCAATGACGAAAAAAGAAGGAATTTGAAAATTGGCGATAAAATCATTTTTTGTAGATATTCAAATCCGGACGAAAAAATCAACGCAGAGATTATCGGACTGCAAGCATTCTCAACATTTAAGGAATTGTATTCTTCTTATCCAATGGAAAAATTCGGCAACAAAGATGTTACGATAGAAGACATGTTGGTGGCGGTCGATAAAATCTACTCTAAAGAAGAACAAGACGAATTTGGCGCACTAGCAATCAGCATTAAAATTGATACTGTTGCCCCTAAAAAAGGTTTTATTACAAAACTTTTTGGTGATAAAAAATATGGCGTAAATTCTACAGTGGAAAGAATTTACGAGAACACTAACAAAGAACAACGTGAAAAGATTTTCTACGGTGGGCTACGATCTGCAGAGCGTATTTTGATCTCATTAGCTCGAGATACGTTTAACAATACTGAAGATATGAGTATAGAACTGTGTTTTCAAATATATTTGCAAACATGGATACGTTCTCGAGGAGGATTCAATCCTCTCTTCAGTTCACCAGATTACATAAAGCAAGCGTTGTGCAAGCGATTTGAATCGATAGATCATGATGCGGTCTTGAAATGTCTGACCTGCTCGTTGTCTGAAATTTATCGTCATGAGCCTGAACTAAAAATGAGAGCTGATGCTGTTTCTTTTTTGCGGAATCGTGTTAATGATAACGCACCAAAAAATGCAGAAATCGAAAACAAGTTTTTAAATGATCCAGAATATGGTTTGGTGCCTGAAAAGCCTATTTTTGTAAATGGATTTGGAAGCGATAAAGAATATCTTTCACATCTCTATACCGACGAAGGAGCTAAACTAAGTTTTGTAAGGGTTGGGTCTGCACAGGTGAACGACATTGCTGGTCCGGTTGATCTATATAGATTGCTGTTACCCGACGGAACCGACTATTTACAGATATATGTTTGTAACTATGGTTCATCAACTAAGAAGAACTCTCCAAAAGGCACAAAGTATTTAGATTAATGTACAAATTTGGAACGCTCTTTTTTAGAAAGGTCAAATTATGAAATGCAATCTCTTTTTTAAGCACATTATGCACGGACATATGCGTTATAAATGCAAATGTTGTGGAGAAAAAACGTGGCATGAATTTATTAAAAATAAAACCGTTATTAGAACATTAAATCGAAGTGGGAAACAAAGATTCGGTATATTCAAACAACATTACGGTTGTGTTCTAAGGGCGACAGAATACTATCTGAATGAGTATACTGTTTATCAGTGCATGAATTGTGGCAAATTAAAAAACATGCCAGGATTTCCTCATAGGATATCTAAAGAAAAAGCGAAAGAATCCGGTTTAGAGATTATGCATAATTTGGCTTTTTGGTCTCTAATGTATCGGTAGAGGATTTAACCATGAATATGTTTTCAAAATTTTTTGGTGTAGAATCTCGTACTAAAGTTGTCGAAGTGGATGGCGGTAAGTTTGAATTTAAACACCTTTCAAAAGATACACCAATTAGAGTGTTATGGTTCACCAAATATGATATAGCACAAAGCACGGTGGCAGATGACCGGATTGCTCGAATAGCACCTTTTGGTGAAAACGGAGTTGCTTGTGAGAAACGATTACCGGGCGGAAGGGATGTAGAACTATTCTTTTTTGAACACGGCGATTTATGGAGTGAGAATGGGTTTATTCTTGACGATGATCATCTTGTGTATATGTATAGAAACGAAATGCGCCTTTCAACGAAATACCATAATGACGTTGTGATACTCGATAAAAAGGCTTTGAGAAGTCGTGGCTATGAGGGCAATATTCATTTTGATGAAGAAATGTTCTATTTTCGCTCTGGTAGATCCGAGTTGGTTTCTTTTGACTATTTCGATTACAAAGGCAATCCGTTGACAGAATATAAAAATGAGCGAATTGCTCGCGAAATAATGCTCCAGATTAGAATGTTCGTTACTAAAGAGTTTGTCAAGAACCATTTAGACGTGGGTAGAGGTCAGGAGCTTTCCACATTAACGAGGGATGCTAAAACTGCAACTGTTGAAAATGTAAAGTTGTTGCTAACTTTGGAAAAAGAAGAAAACAATCTTGAAGAAATGAATGCCAACAGGATATATTCCATTATTGAGTGTTTTGAGGCAAGAAATTTGAAGGACAAGTTTACCCGATATATGGAATTATTTTTTACGGCATACGAGCAGATTTCTATGCATGAGGATTGGGCAAAAAGCCAATGGTTTGGTAAAAATAATCTTATTAAAGAATTGGATGACCATCATAATGCTGTTTATCAAAAAATGCATACAAGTATGGATTTGCTAACGCAAGAGTTTATTGCGCGAACTGATTTTTTAGAGTTGTTAGAAGACTATCCAACATTTGAAAAGGCTGTTTGTGCATTTATAGGGATGGAAGAAAAAGATGATTGAACTTGTTGAATACAGAGATCTGTGGTTAAGCGAAAAGATGAATGAGGTTATCGGTTTTTATCCACGCGAATTCTATTGTTTGGACAATTTCAGTTCATTTAAGGTTAAGTATAATGGATATGTTTATTCCTCGGCCGAAGAAGCTTATCAAGCCTCAAAATTCTATAAATGTACTCCTAAAATAGTTTACGCTATTCGCAATTCTTTTTCTGCTCACGAAGCTCAGAAAATCGCCCGAGAAAACAAGATGTTTCAGCGAAAAGACTGGGACAAGATTAAACTTCAAATTATGGAGGAAATATTACGTGCAAAGGTTCAGCAAAATCCTTATGTTCTTAAAAAACTCCTTCAGACTAAGAATTACACAATAGTGGAAGACTCTCCCAAGGACAATTATTGGGGCTGGGGTCCCTATAGAAACGGAGAAAATATGCTTGGGAGACTATGGATGAAAATTCGAGATGATATAATTATTGCCCAAAGAAATGGATGAAGTAAATGAAATACGCCATGTCAGATTTGCACGGTAGATACGATAAATATACCGAAATGCTTAAAAAGATAAACTTTTCTGGTGAGGATGAGTTGTTTCTCATTGGAGATCTATGTGATCGTGGTCCGCAGGCTGCACAGATATATTTAGATGCGATGAGTCGAAACAATGTTCATTGCATCATGGGAAACCACGAAAAAATGCTTCTTGAAGCACTTCCAAATTCTTTTGGATTTCTTTTAAAAAAGTATGGACATTATCCTTCTTTAGATTTTGATATTTGGAGTGCGTGCGGAGGCGGACGAACTTGTGCATCCCTCATAGAAGCAGGCATTGATTACACACTTGATATATATAACTATATTCTCACTTTTCCGTTCTATAGGGTGGTTGATATTGAGGAAAGAAAATATTTATTGGTCCATGCGGGAATCGACAACTACGACCGCACTAAACTTCTCGGTGATTATTTACCGGAGGAATTGGTTTGGTATGGCTGTGATCATGACGCTACATATTACCCGATGCTGTTTGATAAGATAATTGTCGGACATACTCCTACATTTCTAATAAACCCCGACAAGCCTGTTAGGATTTATCGTGGCAAAGGAAATGTAATTGATATAGATTGCGGTGCAGTATTTGAGGAAGATGGTGGTCGTCTTGGCTGTTTATGCCTTGATACAATGGAGGAGTTTTATGTGTAAAAAAGGTTTTAAAAATAAAATGTCATTTGCGAAAGCTAAGAGAGCTTTTTTCTATTCCTTCCGAGTGCCCACCGCATATGTAATTCTTTGCGCGAATATACACCTTCGTTTATCTTAAAAGTATGTACTTATTAATAAATAGACTTGCTGAATTGTGTTTGGAGTTGAAATGAATGAAATTATCCGAATTTTATACAAAAGAGAAATTCTATTATATAATTAATGGAATATCCTTTCCGTGTACTTTTTGTAAGACAGAAAACGGCGAGTTGTATGTTGATGAAGAAAGAAATTTGTTCTACAAGGAAAACTCTTCGAAATCGTCCGTTCTGTTATGTAGCGATGTGGGTGAATGGATATATTTTAATGATAACAAAATAGTCTGTTCATTGTATTATATAGATAACGCATGGGATGAAATATATGTTCGCATTGTTGATATACAAAAGAACGCTACATTTCCAGGCTCTTTGACAAAACATGGACTTGTTTATGCAAGGGATAATAAAATAATCAAGGAAAATTCAAAACAAGAAGTCACTGTTATCTTTGAACTTCAAAGTTCAAAAACTCCTATAATGTTTTGGGAAGATTCGTTTTCTATCCCGTTTTATTATCCACATAGCAAATTCCTCTATGAAAAATATTATGATTACGATGGTAACTACTTGGAAGAAAAAACGGAAAAGCATTTTTTGCGATTATTTATCCGTGAATTTGCTTTTTCATTTTTAAAACCATTTCCACTTACTGGTACTATAGCTGAATCACTATCTGTTCAGCAAAGTAAATTATTTAATGAACTTGATCAGATTCGCTTTGGAACAATAACCTATGATCTTGTCGAGCGCATCATTTCTCTTACCGAGGAAATGCAACTTTCTGATAACTATACTGTTAGAGGATATCAAATAATCAAGAAAGTGCTTATTGAGAATGATATTACGGATAATTTAGTGAAACCACTATTAAATATTATGACTATTAATCGCTCTGGTGAATTTGGTCGTATAAGTTTACGGTGGATTTCACTTACTAATGCCAAGCGAATAGAAAAAATCGCAAGGAAATCAAAAGCCGAATTCAAAAACATCATTTACGATATCGAATTATTGTGGGAGAAAATGAAGGTTGTTGAATAAATCACACCCAGTAATTCCGGACAACACATTGATAAGGAGAAAACCATAATGTCATATAATGCAAGTAATATATCAGTCTTGGAAGGATTGGAACCAGTACGGAAACGACCAGGTATGTATGTTGGTTCTACTTCCGTTAAGGGCTTAAATCATCTTATATACGAAATTTTAGACAACTCAGTGGACGAGCACCTTGCCGGACATTGTAACAACATAATCGTGTCTATTAATAAGGATGGTTCGGCAACGGTTGAAGATGACGGTCGTGGCATACCTGTGGATCTTCACGAAAAAGGTTATCCGGCTGAACGTATCATTATGACCACGCTTCATGCTGGTGGTAAGTTTGATAATAGTAATTATAAGACATCCGGCGGTTTACACGGTGTGGGCTCCTCTGTTGTTAATGCATTATCGGTAAAGATGATCGTTGAAGTAAAACGAGATGGTCAAATTTATTATGATGAATATAGTAAAGGTGCACCTACCATTAAGCTTAAGAAGGGCGAACTACTGCCTGTTCGTGGGAAAGCGAAAAGAACAGGCACGAAGATTACTTTCTACCCTGATGACTCAATTTTTGATACTGTTAAATTCAAAGCAGAGTCTGTCAGAGAGCGTCTTCGTGAAACGGCCTACTTGAACCCTTCACTCAGTATTACTTTTGTAAATGCAAGAGATGATAAAGAACCGGAAGTGTTTCATGAGCATAATGGCATAGCCGGTTTTGTGGATTCGTTAATTTTGCAGGAATCTGAAGCAAAAAGATTAACGAACACTGTTGCTATCTCCGGGGAGAAAGATGGTATTCAAATCAATGTGGCCTTCGCGTATACCGGTCGTTTTGGTGATAACATGGTGAGTTTTTGTAATAATATCAACACCATGGAAGGTGGCACACACGTTAATGGTTTTAAATCTGGTTTTGCTAAAGTTGTTAACCAGTATGCTCGTGAATTAGGTAACTTGAAAAACAAAGACCAAAGCTTTACAGGTAATGATACTCGTAACGGTATGACCGCAGTTATTTCTGTTAGCCATCCGGCGCCGCGCTTTGAGGGACAAACTAAAACGAAGTTAGATAACACAGATGTTCAAAGTGCTATCGTATCGATCCTTAATTCGGAACTGCAGCATTATTTTGATCGAAATCTTGAAACGCTCAAAACCATTATTTCTCGTGCTGAAATGGCTGCGAAGGTGCGCAAGGAAGAAGAAAAAATTCGCACCAATCTTGCAGACAAGAAATTTGCTTTTGAAGGAAATGGTAAGCTCGCACGCCAAGAGTCCAACGATGCTTCTAAATGCGAAATCTTTATTGTAGAGGGTAAATCTGCAGGTGGTACTGCAAAGACTGGCAGAGATCGGCGTTATCAGGCAATTCTGCCTATTCGCGGTAAGATTCTCAATGTAGAAAAACAAAGTGTAGACAGGGTATTAGCAAACGAAGAAATTAAGGCAATTGTAAATGCTCTCGGTTGTGGCTTCTCACAAGGCTATGGTAATGATTTTAATATTGATAATCTCAAATATAGCAAGATAATTATTGCAGCCGATGCCGACGTTGATGGTGGTCATATCAGTACTTTGCTCTTGACCTTATTCTATCGTTTTATGCCGGAACTTATTTATGCGGGAAAGCTGTATAGAGCTATGCCACCTCTTTATAGGGTTAAACCTAAAAGAGGTAAAGCGGAATACATCTACGATGACAAAGCACTTGCCGAATACCGCAAAAAACACGGAAAAAGTTTTGATATTCAGCGGTATAAAGGTCTGGGTGAAATGGATTCCGAGCAACTTTGGGAAACAACTATGAATCCTAAAACCCGAAAACTTAAACAAATCGGCATGCAAGATGTAAACGATGCCAATAGATTAACTTCTGTGCTTATGGGTGAAGAAGTCGCACCCAGACGTGAATATATTGTAAGTAATGCTGATAAAGCAACCTTGGATGTATGAGGTGAAGGAGAATGGCAAAGAAAGAGAATATTGTAACTGAAGAGATTGTTGAAAATATTATCGCTACCGACTATTGTGATGAGATGTCAACCTCCTTCATTGACTACGCTGTAAGTGTTATTACAGATAGAGCGATTCCGGATGTTCGAGACGGATTGAAGCCCGTTCATCGTCGTATTCTATGGGCAATGAAATCATTAGGCCTTTCCTCAACCGGAGACTATAAAAAGGCCGCTCGCGTTGTCGGCGAAACAATGGGTAAATATCATCCTCACGGCGATGCATCCATTTATGACGCTATGGTACATATGGCACAGGATTGGTGCTATAATCATCCTCTTATTGATGGTCATGGAAACTTTGGTTCCGTTGAAGGCGACGATGCTGCCGCATCTCGGTATACTGAGGCCAGGCTTTCTGCTATTGCGGAAGATGTTCTTCTTTCGGATCTTGATAAGGGTGTTGTAGATTTTATTCCGAACTTTGATAACAAAGAAAAGGAGCCGACGGTATTGCCGGCAGTTATTCCTAATATTCTTATTTCAGGAACTGACGGTATTGCGGTAGGTATGGCTTGTAAAATGCCTACGCATAATCTTGGAGAAGTTATTGATGTCGCAACCGCTATGATTGATAATCCCAAGATGAAAGAGGAAAAGATCTTTGATTATATTAAAGGGCCCGACTTTGCTACCGGTGGTATTATTGTCAATAAAAGCGAACTGCCCGAAATTTATAAGAATGGTGTTGGGCGCATCCGTATTCGTGGCAAGGTAAAAACAGAATCCGGCGAACGCGGAAAGACCAATATTGTTATTTCTGAAATTCCGTTCACCATGATTGGCGGTATCGATAAGTTTATGGATACTGTTGCAGATCTTGTTCGAGCAAAGGTTTTGCCGGATGTAGTTGATATTAAAAACTTCTCCGGTAAAGATGGTGTTCGCATCGTAATTGAACTTCGCAAAGGAGCAGATGCACAGCAGTATATAAATCTGCTTTACAAAAAAGCAAAGCTTGAAGATACATTCGGTTATAACGCAATGCTTCTATCAAACGGTGTTCCTGCACAAATGTCGCTTCATAGAATCATTACTGAATTCTTAGAGTTTTATCGTGAGACGATGACCCGCAAATATAAGACTCTACTCGACCGTGAGAAAAAAGCAGCTGAGGTAAGAGAAGGTCTTATGACAGCGGTGGATTGCATCGATACCATTATTGAGGTGTTCCGTGGTTCTACTGTTGTAGCTATGGCGAAAAAGTGCCTTACAAAAGGTGTAACCGATGGCATTAAGTTTAAGACCAAAACTGCAGAGAAGCAGGCAAAGAAATTCTGCTTCACCGAACTGCAGGCCGATGCTATTTTAGAGATGAAAATGCAAAAGCTTATTGGTCTTGAAATGTCTATCCTTGAAAAAGAATTGGCTAAAGCAAAGAAAAATATTGAAGTGTACTCTGGTTTACTTTCCAATAAAGTTAAGATGAATCATAAAATGAAGGCAGATATGCTTGAAATCAAGGATAAATATGCTAAGAAGCGTAAGACTGAAATTGTTGATGCCGAAGCCATTGTAATCAAGAAACCAGAAATTAAGGAGGAAAAGGTTTACGCTCTTGTTAATCGCTTTGGCTATATCAAACTTGTGGACGAGGTAACATACGAGCGCAACAAGGAGAATATACCAAGTGACTATCGTTATGTCTGTGAAGTGATGAACACGGGCAAACTTTATATCTTCACTGAAGGTGGAAAATGTCATCAGGTAAAAGTACTGTCTGTTCCTATGGGAAGATACAACGATAAAGGTGTACCTTTAGAACAAGTATCTGCTTTGACAACGGATGAGGTCGCAGTGGCAGTTGTTTCTGATTATAAACCTAAGGAAAAACTGCTGTTTGTTACTCGTAAAGGCTACGTGAAAAGAGTTGCTATATCCGAGTTTGATACAACTCGCAAAACTACCGATGCCACCAAATTGAGCAAAGATGATAGTGTTTTATTTGTTGCACCTATTAAAGATAAAAAGACAGTTGTTTTGGTGTCTGAGCAAAACTTTTGTGTTGTGTTTGATTTGTCGAGCGTCAGCCTGCTCAAAAAAGCAACTGTAGGTATTATTGGTATGAAAGTAACGGACAAAAACAATCTTTCCTATGCAACCGTATTGGGCGAAGAAAGCGAGTTTATTTTGAACGAAAAGAAATATATATTGTCTAAACTTGATGCTGGCAAACGAGGAACCAAAGGGAAACGAATTTAAAAGTATATTAACTAATAAGGAAGTGATTGTGTGGCAATTCAATATTCAAGATTGTTGTTATCTTCGTTTGGGTTTAATAGCCCTATAATGCGAGAGAAATTCGCGAAAGTAATTTTGCAAGATGACAGCTTATCTAAAAAGTATTGTTACGTATTCCCATATGCCGGGTTTGATGTAGAGAAAACATTCGAAAGAGAAAAAAGAGGGCTTATAGAATTTGGATTTAGTCTTGATAAAATTAAACTTGTAAAGAATCGTTTGGACATCGCATCTGAAACACCGGATTTCATTTATGTTCCCGGCGGGAATCCTTTTAAGTTGTTACACTCAATTAAAGAAATGAACATTGTTAATGAAATTATTGATTGTGTGCAAAATAATGGTGCTATGTATATTGGAGTATCTGCAGGTGCAGATATCGTTGCGAAAGACATTACCTATGTTTTGCAATTAGAGGACAATAATGAAATTGGTAATGGGGATTACAAAGCGTTGGGATTAATCCTTGAAAGTGTGCTTTGTCACTATGATCATTATTCTTTTGCTACGCTTAAGACCTGCCAAGAAGTTAGTGGTAATACTATCATAACAATTAACGATGATCAACTCTTAAAATATGAAAATGGCTTTTGGGAATATGTATGATGCCCTAAAATAATAATAATATATAAATCGGCTCTTCTTCGAATTTTGTGTAAACACACTTTAACGGTACAAGAATCAGAATT
>CAVFYC010000069.1:0-11318 GCA_963626585.1 Christensenellaceae bacterium Phil1
GTCTCACTTCGTACGAAGTAAGCACGTTGATCGTACGAAGTAAGCACGTTGATCGAACGAAGTAAACACGTTGAACGTTCGAAGTAAGACAAACTCCTCGGACAAAAAGACAAGTTTCACGGCATCTAAAGGAAAGTTTGAACGCATCAAAAGGAAATATCGCGGCATCATTAGGCCTGTTTGGCGGGACTTCGGCGCAGCTTTCCCCTATGAGTTTTGCCATTTTAAGCAATCGTCGTACCTTTGCATTCCATTTCAGAAGAAACAATGCGGGAGTATGTCAGCAACCGAACGGACTGCCGCAATACCACAAAGCAGAATATGAAGAATATATTTACGTTGAAATCCAAACTGTACCCTTGTCTTAAACAATACAACCGCAAGACTTTTGCAGCCGACCTGATGGCCGGCATTATAGTGGGCATCGTGGCGCTGCCTCTTGCCATCGCCTTTGGCATTGCCTCGGGAGTTACGCCCGAGAAAGGCATTATCACCGCCATCGTAGCCGGCCTCATCATCTCCTTGTTCGGCGGGAGCAAAGTGCAAATAGGCGGCCCCACCGGCGCATTCATTATTATTATATACGGCATCATACAGAAATACGGCATTGAAGGGCTTACTATCGCCACACTTATGGCCGGGCTGTTTCTTGTGCTGTTCGGGCTGCTCCGCCTCGGCACTATCATCAAATACATTCCCTACCCCATTGTCGTAGGCTTCACCAGCGGTATAGCCGTTACAATCTTCACCACGCAAATCAAGGACCTCTTCGGCCTTACACTGCCTTCCAACCCCTCAGACTTCATTGAGAAATGGGGAGTGTACCTGCAAAACTTCAACACCCTGGACATTTGGTGCACCTTAGTGGGAGTTCTGAGCGTGGCAATCATAGCAATTACCCCAAAGTTCAGCAAGAAGATTCCCGGCTCGCTCATTGCTATAATACTGATGACCATTCTCGCGCTGATACTCAAGAACTACGCCGGCATAACATCAATAGAAACCATTGGCGACCGCTTTTCGATAAGCAACGAACTGCCGGCAGCGCAAGTGCCCGATATGAACTGGGACACAATCAAGAGCCTCGTCTCGCCGGCAATAACGATAGCAATACTCGGAGCAATTGAATCGCTGCTCTCAGCCACCGTGGCCGACGGCGTGATAGGCGACCACCACGACTCAAACACCGAACTTGTGGCGCAGGGCCTGGCCAACATCGCATCGCCACTATTCGGCGGCATACCGGCCACAGGCGCAATTGCACGCACAATGACCAACATCAACAACGGCGGAAGGACTCCCATTGCAGGAATAATCCACGCCGTGGTGCTGCTGCTCATATTCCTTTTCCTCATGCCCCTGGCAAAATACATTCCAATGGCGTGCCTGGCAGGAGTGCTGGTAGTGGTAAGCTACGGCATGTGCGGCTGGCGCTCCTTTATGGCACTGATGAAAAACCCGAAAAGCGACGTAACAGTTTTGCTCATCACCTTCTTCCTCACAATTATCTTCGACCTCACGATAGCAATCGAGGTGGGACTGATAATTGCCTGCCTGCTCTTCATGAAACGAATGGCCGAAACCACCGACGTGAAGGCAATTACCGACGAAGAGATAGACCTGAACAAGGAATACGACTTTCTCTCTACCAACCTCGAGCACTACACTATTCCGCAAGGCGTGGAGGTGTACGAAATCAACGGCCCTTACTTCTTTGGCGCGGGCAACAAGTTCGAGGAAGTCATGGCAGCATTCGGCGACCGCCCCAAGGTGCGCGTAATACGTATGAGGAAAGTTCCGTTTGTTGACTCCACGGGCATTCACAACCTCACCAACCTCTGCATCATGAGCCACAAGGAAGGCATACAAGTGGTATTGTCGGGAGTGAACGAGAAAGTAAACGCACAGCTCGAGCGCGCAGAATTCTACAACCTGCTCGGCAAAGAAAACATCTGCGACCATATAAGCAAAGCATTGAAACGTGCAGGCGAAATAGTGGACGGACAAGCCTAAGCCCACAACCAAGCAACGCTCACAGCAATTGCAGCAATTACCATAACCAATAAAAACAAACATTTACCATGACAGATTTTTTGGATTTAAGCAAACAGCGCTTTTCGGCCCGCAAGTTCAGCGACGAAAGCATAAGCAACGAAGATTTGAACTATATCCTGGAAGCAGTGCGTATGGCCCCGTCGGCCTGCAACCGCCAACCATGGAAGTTCATAGTGGTTTCATCAGAAGAAAACCGCAAGAAAGTTCAGGAGTGTTACGACCGCGAATGGTTCAAAACTGCTCCGCTATATATTATCTGCATGAAGAATACCGCCGAGAACTGGGTACGTTCCTACGACAACAAGCCCCACGGCGACATTGACGTAGCAATAGCAACCGAGCACCTATGTCTTGCAGCCGCAGAGCGTAATCTCGGCACTTGCTGGGTTTGCAATTACGACACCATAAAGATAGCGCAACATTTCCCCCGTCCTGGTTTTGAGACTGTGGCAATAATTCCCATTGGCCACATATCTGCCGACTGCCCGCGCGGAGAAAAGAAGCGCAAATCCCCAGACGAAATTATCGAAAAAGCATAACGTTTTTACGACATCGGTTGTCGCAAAAACTCCGACGCATCTAATTTAAATTCCAAGGCATCTAATTCAAATTAGATGCCTTGGAATTTTTCTTATAACGCTTGCCTTTCTTTTCTTCTCAATATCAGAGGATTTACGATACCGACAAACAAGTATAAAACAAGAGAAAAGAAAAATGCTTTCAAACAGAAAAAGTTCTGTAAGAAAGCACTTCTGATAAAAGTCGGGGTGGCGGGATTCGAACTCGCGACCCCCTGCTCCCAAAGCAGGTGCGCTAACCGGACTGCGCTACACCCCGTGGCTTTTGCTTTTTGCGGTGCAAAGATAATGCTTTTTCGCAATATGGCAAAATGCTGCCGACATATTATAAGCCTATATCGCTACTCGAATCTCAAAACCTTGGACGGATGAATGCGGGCGGCAAAATAACTTGGCAGCACCAAAGCAAGCGTGGATATGACAAACGTTACCACATTAACTGCCACAATAACCCACACATTCAACTCTATTGGAACGCTCTCAATGTAATATGACTCCGGATCGAGTTTCACGATACAGAATTGCTTTTGCAGGAACGCCAGCAACAGACCTATCACATTTCCCAACAGCATGCCTTTGAGCAATATGATTACTGCGAGTTTTATGAACGTATGGCGTATCAACGAATTGGTAGCACCAAGAGATTTCAACAAGGCAATGGTGCTCGTGCGCTCAAGAATTAGAATCAACAACCCGCTAACGATGGTTACACCAGCCACCAATATCATCATTATCAATATCACGGCAATATTTATATTGAGCAAACCAAGCCAATCGAATATCTGCGGATACATTTCCTTGATATTGTAAGAAGCATACTGCGTGTTGTTGTAAATATTGTAGTAGGCTATCTTTTTGCCAAGCTTCATGTTAGTTTCATATAGCCGGTCAAAATCATTCAACCGCACCTCCACGCCCGACACTTGCCTTGCAGAATAACCGTTAAGCTGGTTCACCGTCTTTTGGTTGGCATACACTATTATATTGTCAAACTGCGACAAATCGGTGCGGTAGATCGCTGCAATTTTAAAACGCCGCGTGCGCAAACCGTTCTCAAAGAAATAAGCGAATATCTTGTCGCCGCATTTCACATTAAGCACCTTGGCTGTGTTGTGGCTTATGGCAATTTCGTTGAGCGAGGACGTAGATGAGAAATCAGGCAACTTGCCCTCCACTACATGGCTTTTGATAAAACTTTCGTCATATCCCTTGCCTATTCCCTTTAATGTTATTCCGGCGAAATCGTTTTCGGTTTTCAATATACCCGTCTTCAGCGTAAAAGTCTGCGCGTAAGCCACATTCGGCACGCTCTTCACGCAATTCAAAAACGAGTCGGTGGCATTTATAGGCTCATTGGTCTGCTCCAAAGAGGACGAAGCATCAATAACAACGATATGCGACCCGAAACCAATGACTTTTGAACTGATTTCGTCCTTGAAGCCCATGGCAATAGCAATCGAAACAATCATCACGGCTATTCCCACCGCAACTCCGGTTATAGCAATTCGCACAGCGGGCAAGGACGCACGTTTTGCCTTGTTCTCCGTTGCGTACAGTCTTCGCGCTATAAAAAGAGAAAGGTTCATTGCCTGATTGTTCTGCCGGGATATTCTTCGAGAGCCTTACGCAAAACAACGAGCGCCTGATGTAAGTCCTGCTTGTTCAGCACATAGGCAATACGCACCTGATCCCGCCCCGCTCCGGGAGTAGTATAGAAGCCCGCCGCAGGAGCCATCATCACTGTTGCGCCTTCATAGGAAAAATCGGTGAGACACCAGGCGCAAAATTTCTCGGCATCGTCTACCGGCAATTGGGCTGTGGTATAAAAAGCTCCCATAGGCACAGGAGAATAACAGCCCGGGATACGGTTAAGTCCGTCAATAAGACATTTTCGCCGCTCCACGTATTCGTCGTAAACGTCGCGCGTATATTTTTCATCGGCGTCAAGAGATGCTTCCGCCACTATCTGACCAAGCAAAGGCGGGCTCAGACGTGCTTGGCAGAATTTCATTACTGCTTTTCTCACATCTTTGTTTTTCGTAATCAAAGCCCCGATTCGTATTCCGCACTCGCTGTAACGTTTCGATACGGAATCAATCAGAATTACATTCTGTTCGATTCCTTTCAGATGGCACGCGGAAATATAAGGAGAGCTTGTGTAGATAAATTCACGGTAAACCTCATCGCTGAAAAGGTAAAGGTCGTATTTCTTCACCATATCGCGAATCTGATTCATCTCTCTGCGCGTATAAAGATAGCCCGTGGGATTGTTTGGATTGCATATCAGTATTGCGCGAGTCCTATCGTTTATCAATTCTTCGAACTTCTCTACTTTTGGAAGCGAGAAGCCTTCTTCTATTGTCGTTGCTATAGTTCGTATCGTTGCTCCCGCAGCCACGGCAAACGCCATATAATTTGCGTAAGCCGGTTCAGGAACAATTATTTCGTCGCCCGGGTTCAAACACGACAGAAATGCGAAAAGCACAGCTTCGGAGCCGCCGCTCGTTATTATGATGTCGTCCGGAGTTACGTCGATGTCGTATTTCGCATAATAGTGTACCAGTTTTTCGCGATAGGTCTTGAATCCTTGCGAAGGGCTATACTCGAGAACTTTGCGGTCAATATGTTTCAGCGCCTCCAATCCGCTTTGCGGAGAAGGCAGGTCGGGTTGCCCGATATTCAGATGATACACTTTGAGTCCCCGTTCTTTGGCAGCGTTTGCCAAAGGAGCGAGTTTGCGTATTGGTGATTGCGGCATTCTCTCGCCGCGTTCCGAGATTGTTGGCATTTAGAGTATTATTTTTCCTTCTTTCCGAACACAGAGAAGTGCACGTAGCGTTTGGGGTGTTGCTTCAAGTCAACAAGCAAATCGTTGGCGCTGTTCATTGTGTCGTATAGTTTGTCATAAGCTCCCCTGTCGTTCAAAAGCAATCCGAGCGAGTTGTCTTTTCCGTTTATTTTGGTGTTCAGGGAACTTGTCATATTGTTCATATTTTCTATTGTGCGGTTCACGCTTTCGAGTGTCGAAGCTACGTCCAGCTGACTCAGGTTTTTGGTAAGCAGTTCCGTGTTCTCGCCAATTCTGTCCATGCGTTTAGTAAGCATAGGAATGTCGTTGGTGAGAATACTGTTGAGTTGTTTGGTGCTCACCTTCAAATCGGCGGAAATCTCATTTACATTATGAAGCGTTGCCGCTATTGCGGGGTCGGCAAGAAGCGCATTGAGCGAAGTCAATATGGAATCAAGCTTCGGCATCATCTTTTCGAACGCCGGAATCATGGTTTCCACTTTTTCCAAAGCCCCCTCGTGTGCATGCCCATAGATTGTGTCGCCGGCATTCAAGTGTTCCAGCGGATTAGAAGAGAGCACGAGATTCATGTTCACGCTTCCGAGCATGCTCGAAACAAGTTCTGCCGAAGTTCCGCGAGGTATCTGCATTGCCTTGGACAATTCCACCTGCACCACCACGTTTCCGGGTTTTTCGTAGTTGTAGTCGATATCATTCACATTTCCTACGGCATAGCCATTGGCGTATACCGGATTCGACTTCGTAAGTCCCGTTACATCAGAAAAGACTACATAATAGGTATGCGTTGATTTGAAAACGTCTATTCCTTTCAGAAAGTTTATTCCGAAAAACAACAGAACGATTGCAATTATGGCTGCGATTGCCACCTTCACTTCTATGGTGAAATACTGACTTTTCATATCACGTAGGTTTTTACTTGCGTTATTTCTTACTCTTATTTAATTTATACTCGCTTATAGCATCTGCCAAATTTACTCTCTGGCCGTTCTTGAATGCCACAATAAAGGCATCGGCAACCTTTTTGCGCACTTCTTTTTGATTTGCAACTGCTTCACTATAGTCTGTGGTAGAAAGACAGGTGTATTTGATTATTCCGCCCGGTTTTTCCTGATAATTTTCCACGCGTTCGAAGCCCAGCAATCTCTTGTCGCCGGATTTTATAGGGGTGTCGGAGGTAAGGAATTGTATCTTGAAAACGGGGGCTTCGTCCTGCGTTTTCTGATGTCTGACATTATTTGAATTATGTCTGACATCGTTTAAATTATGTCTGACATCGTTTTCACGAGATGCCTTGTTGTTTTTTTCATCTGCGGTTGCTTGTTGTTTACCGCTTTCATTGTTCCCGAATTGTTGGGCAAGCACAGATACTTGTTCCTGATTGTCAGCGACGTTTCCTTTCTGAATTTCCGCAGTTTTGTTGTCGGAATTTTCTTTGCCGTTATCAGCCGTAGCATTCGGAGTTTCAGCCGCAGCAACTCGGGCCACAGAATCATTGTCTTGCTCGTTTTTGGTCTGAACCGGCGTAACGTCTTCGTTCTTATAAGTTGTGGGACGAATCTTTCCGTCCTGGCTTTGCTTGTAGTCAAGGAAGCCTTCAAAAATAGAGCGTGCCAATTTGCTGATACCGTCCTGACTATTGAGATAAGCCTCTTCTTCGGGCGTACTAATAAACCCCAATTCCGTGAGAACGCTTGGCATTGAAGTTTCGCGCAACACAAGGAATCCCGCCTGGTGAACTCCTTTGTTTTTACGGTGGGCAAGACTTACATAATACTTCTGTATGCTTTGTGCAAGACTTATGCTCTGCTTCATATGCTCATCTTGCATGAATTCGAATATGATATAGCTTTCAGAAGAATTGGGATTGAAGCCGGCATATTTCTCCTTGTAGTCATTTTCAACCAATATCACGGAGTTTTCGCGCTTTGCCACATCAAAATTCTCCGACGAACGAGCCATACCGAGCGTATAAGTTTCAGAGCCGTACGCAATCTTTCCGTTTGGCAAAGCATTGGTATGTATCGAAACAAAGAGGTCAGCCTTATTCTTGTTGGCAATATCCGCACGCTCCTGCAAAGGAATGAAGACATCGGTCTTGCGCGTGTATATAACCTTTACGTCGTTGCAATTACGCTCCACCAATTTTCCAAAAGCAAGGGCTACGTTCAAATTTATGTTCTTTTCCTGCGAATAAGTACCGATAGCCCCGGCATCATGTCCGCCATGACCGGCATCGATAACCAATGTAAACTTGCCGCCGTCCACTGACGCAAGACAAAAAACAGACGCCTGCAAAAGCACTGCAAATGTTATGAGAATTCGTCGAAAGTTCATCGGTTGCTTACTTGGTTGAAAACCGCTCTTAACACGCAAAAGTAGGTAAAAAACAAGAACAAAGCGTGCAATAAGCCAAAAATATGCCGCCAACGTGGGAAATAGACCTATATATGCAAAGATTTGGTGTCATTACGTCGGACATACATTATATATTGATGCCGTAAGTGTTTTTTTCCTCCGCCATAACAAATGTGCTCTCGATAGAAAGCATCGACTCTATGCGTCCCAATACATTTATCACGAAACTTTGATACGACGCCATATTGCTTGCGCTCACTTTCAACAGATAGTCGTATTGCCCGGAGATATTATAGCATTCAGTTACCTCGGGTATTTCGCGTATGGAGTTAACAAAATCCGTAGCAATGTCGTGATTGATTCTACGCATCTTTATCTTGCAAAACACAGTAAAGCCCAAATCGAGCTTTTCGGCGTTCAAAATCGTAGTATACTTCTTTATATAGCCATTGCGTTCCAGGTTTTTCATTCTTTCGTGCACGGGCGAGAGCGAAAGGTTCACCTTTGAGGCCAGTTCTTTGATCGTAAGCCTCGAATTGTTCTGCAATTCTCTAAGAATAGCGATGTCTGTGCTGTCCAGATTGTTGGTTTTTTCCATCTTCTTGTTGGTATTTTCGTATTATGGTTTTACAATTTACTGCCATGGGCAAATGTTCCGGCTTCAAACCATCACATTTTTCGGTTTTCAGATGCAAATATACTATTATTTTCTTGCTTTCAGAAAATATTTGGTGATTATTTTCGGGAGGCGTAACTTTGCAAATGAAAAAATAAGGGAACAACCCAAACAAAACTGAAATATTAACATTAAAAATAGAAAGCCATGTCAGAGAAAAAATTGCATTTCGAAACATTACAACTTCATGTAGGACAAGAACAGGCTGATCCCGCCACTGATGCGCGCGCTGTGCCTATTTATCAGACAACTTCATACGTATTCCACAACTCCCAGCACGCTGCTGACCGTTTCGGGCTTCGTGATGCCGGCAATATTTACGGACGTCTCACCAATTCCACACAAGGTGTGTTTGAAAGCCGTGTGGCTGCCCTTGAAGGTGGAGTTGCTGGCCTGGCCGTTGCATCGGGAGCTGCTGCTGTTACCTACGCGATAACCAACATTGCTTTTGCGGGCGACCATGTGGTGGCTACCAAGACCATCTACGGCGGCACATACAACTTGCTTAAACACACGTTGAGCCGCTATGGAATTGACTCGACCTTTGTTGATCCTGACAACTATGACGAATTGGAGAGCGCAATCAAGCCCAACACCAAGCTGGTTTATATAGAGACTCTGGGCAATCCCAACTCGAATATCTCGGACATTGAACGCACGGCCGAGATTGCCCACCGCCATGGTATTCCTTTGGTGATCGACAACACGTTCGGCACGCCGTTTCTTATCCGTCCCATTGAGCACGGAGCCGACATAGTGGTCCATTCTGCCACCAAGTTTATCGGCGGCCACGGCAGTTCTCTCGGCGGAGTCATTGTTGACGGCGGCACATTCGATTGGCTTGCAAGCGACAAGTTCCCCGGTTTCTCCGAGCCTGACCCGAGTTATCACGGCTTGAAGTTCGGAACAATCCCCGCGCCTTTTGCAACACGTGTGCGTGCTTTGCTGTTGCGCGACGAGGGTGCGACGCTATCCCCGTTCAACGCCTGGATACTGCTGCAGGGCCTCGAGACATTGAGCTTGCGCGTGGAGCGCCATGTGGAAAACACGCTGAAGGTGATAGAATATCTCAAGAACCAGCCTAAAGTGAAGAAAATCAACCATCCTTCGGTTGCCACCCACCCCAACCACGACTTGTATGAACGTTACTTCCCCAACGGCGGCGGCTCCATCTTCACGTTCGAAATCAACGGCACGCAGGAAGATGCGTTCAAGTTCATCGACAACCTCAAGATATTCTCCTTGCTCGCCAATGTGGCCGACGTGAAATCGCTGGTAATCCACCCGCTCACTACGACCCACTCGGAATTGAGCCCGGAGGAGGCTGCAGACCAGGGGATATATGAAGGAACTATCCGTCTCTCAATCGGAACGGAAAATGTGGAAGACTTAATAGACGACTTGGATCAGGCTTTCGCCAAGATTTAATGTAAAGTGAAATTGTAAGAAGAGATTCGGGGATTTGGCCGTGAGGGTTGAGTCTCCGAATTTCATTTTATGCCTAAAATATCATACTCCACAATCTATACCGAACTAAATCCAAAGAAGATACGTCTATGTAAAACTTCTATCAAGAAGCAGATTTCTTGCATTAGTCAACAGCGATTTTTGCACCGAAAACAGTCAATTCGTAAGCCACGTTATTCCAACAGTTTCCGAGCTCGTAAAAATTACATCAGACATAGGAAAAACGATGTCTGATATAATTTAAATTCCGACGCATCTAATTTAAATTTGGTGGCCCGGAGTTTTTACGACATCGGACATTGTTTTTTCCTTGTCAAAATTCCCCAAAACACAAGGCATAAAAAACGCAGCAAAACCGCAAAACGATTCTACTGCGTAATATATTGCGATATTTCAAAACTTCAAAAATCCACGTTCTTGACTACCGGCTGCAAATCGGGAAGTTTTAATTTCGTCCCAATGGTAATCAAATCAGGATCAGAGATGTCGTTGTAGCGAATAATATACTTGGCACAATCCTTGGAGCCATATATCTGCTTGGCCAGACGCGTGATGTTCTCGCCAGCACCCAACACATGCTCGCCCTTCTGCCCTACAATCGCAAATTTGTCCCCCGGCATCACAGGCATAACGGGCTTTTTCACAGCAACCTCCTTTTTCTTCTCAGGCATCTGCGGTTGCGCCGAGACACTGTCCCCTTTATCCTGCACAACCTTGGCAGGAACAGCTTTCACAACCTTGGCAGGAACGCTTGGTTCAGCCTTGCCCTTCTCCGTCTTCACCGTACGCAACGAAAGAACGTCCCCATTCCCGGCAACATACCCTATTGCAAGGCACACCACCGCAGTCAAAGCCAACCACAACCCAAAGTACTTTTCACGCTTCGAGACACCAACCGGCCGTTCAGCCACATCTCCGTACTCATTCCCCGGTTCAGCCGCATCTTCCACCACAACTCCGTTTACACTACCGGTTTCAATTGCCACACTCCCCTCTTCTGTTGCCGCATTTCCCTCTTCGGTATCAGAACATTCCTCTTCGGTAGCCGCACTTCCCTCTTCGGTTGCCGGCTCTACCGCAGAAACAGGTTCTTCCACCGCAATGTCCAGCCCGGCAGATTCAATAGTTTCGTCCACATCAGGCGCTTCCGGTTCGGCAACAGGTACATTCTCATCGGATTGCCCGTCAAGGATTTCCGCCTCCATCTTCATGCGAATATCCTCCACCGCCTTTCCATCGGCAAGCCCCATTTGGGACACGTCGGTACCTTCGTTTATCACCACCGCCTGCAAATGTGCGAACGGTTTGTTGACAGCATCCTTTATAGATTGGTCGGGAGTAAACGTAATCTTGGAATGTCCGCTTATTTCAATCCTTT
>CAVFYC010000070.1:0-11238 GCA_963626585.1 Christensenellaceae bacterium Phil1
ACAGTTCCGAAAATTTGGCATTGCACACTCCGCCCCACGCTATGCCAAGGAGCGGAAGACGATGATGCAATAATAAAAACAAATTGTTTGTGCAATTAGCGAAATTACATATCTTTGCAGTATGGGAACGCTCTATGTAGTACCCACTCCTGTGGGCAATCTCGAAGACATCACACAGCGTGCGCTCAATGTACTAAAAAGCGTAGACGTTGTGCTCGCTGAGGATACCCGTACCTCCGGCACTCTTCTCAAGCACTACGGAATTAGCGCCAAGATGTGCGCCCATCACAAGTTCAACGAGCATCAAACGGCCAATGCCTTTGCATCGAGAATGGCAGCAGGCGAGAACATGGCGCTTGTATCCGACGCAGGAACGCCCGCAATGAGCGACCCGGGCTATATGCTCGTTAAGGCATGCGCCGAGAAAGACGTTGAAGTGGTATGTCTGCCCGGCCCCACGGCATTTGTGCCCGCCCTTGTCGACAGCGGTTTGCCCTGCGAACGGTTCACGTTCGAAGGATTCCTGCCGCAGAAAAAAGGCAGAGCCACACGCATTGCCGCGCTTGCCGAAGAGGAACGCACAATGGTGTTTTATGAATCGCCCTACCGCGTGGAGAAAACCCTTGCCCAGTTTGCAGAAACTTTTGGAGCAGACAGAAGGGCGTCGGTATCGCGCGAAATTTCGAAACTTCACGAGGAAACTGTGCGCGGAACGCTTGAAGAACTCACGCAATACTTTGCAGAAAACGAACCAAGGGGCGAATTTGTAATAGTAGTGGAAGGGCTTAACCGGAAAAACAAGAATAACGAAACCATAAAATAGATTTCTGATGAGAAAAATCGTGATTTCAATGCTTGCTGCGATAGTTTTGGCAGCATGCGGCAACAGCAACAAACAACAAGAGAAAGATCTTGCTTCGCAAAGCACCATCGATTCGCTTACAGACGTTGTGAATCAGAAAAACAATGAGCTGAACGATATCATGAGCACATTCAACGATATCCAGGAGGGTTTCCGCGAAATCAACGAGGCAGAAGGACGTGTGAACATCTCGCGCAACAGCGGCGAGGCCAATGCAAAAAACGATATAATGGAAAACATATCGTTCATCAAGCGCACCATGCAACTCAATAAGGAACGTATTGCAAAACTTAAGGAACAACTCAAGGAAAGCAGCTTCAATACGTCGAAATTGCAGGCAACTATCGAAAACCTCAACAAAGAACTGGAATCCAAAAACAGCCAGATAGAAAAACTTCAGGCAGAACTCGATTCCAAGAACGCACACATCGCCACGCAGGACAAACAAATTTCGGAACTCAACACCAATGTAAATTCCCTTACCGCAGAAAATGAGTCGAAGGCCCGTGCCGTGGAACGCCAGGACAAACAACTCAACACCGCCTGGTACGTGTTTGGAACCAAAAAGGAACTTCATGAGCAGCACATACTCGAAGGTTCAAACAAGGTGCTTAAAGGAAACAATTTCAACAAAGACTATTTCACCAAAATCGACATTCGCGTTGACAAGGTGATAAAACTTTATTCCAAGAGTGCGAAACTGCTCACCAATCACCCGGCAGGTTCTTACTCCCTCGACAAAGATGCAAACGGAATGTACACCCTGCGCATCACAAATCCCACTACATTCTGGAGCGTAAGCAAATATCTTGTAGTGGTAGTGAAATAAACAAATTCTTAATGACTGACATTTTAATAATACTTGTTCTCATTTTCTTCAACGGGTTTTTCTCGTTGGCCGAAGTGGCTCTAATTTCCGCAAGAAAGAACCGCATTGAAGCTATGGCCAAGGAAGGGAGTCGCTCGGCGGCTTCTGCCTTGAAATTAATGAACGATCCCGATTGCTTCCTCTCAACTGCGCAGGTTGGAATCACTATTGTGGCGATTCTTACCGGTTTGTTTTCAGGCGAGACCTTTGCTGAAAAATTCGGAGAGCAACTTCTTTCTCTCGGCATAGACGAGAATTATGCACAACCTGTGGCACAAATCATAATTCTCGTGGTTGTAACCTATATGTCGTGCGAGCTGGGCGAATTGTTCCCAAAGAAATTGGGAATTGACCGCGCCGAAAGCATGGCAAAACTCACCGCGCCGCTAATGACATTCTTTTCGAAAATAATGATGCCCGTTGTGTGGCTGCTTTCAAAGAACACCGAATTGATTGCACGCGGTTTCAATCTTAATCCAGAGAACCACAACGTAACCGAAGAGGAGATAAAGTCGATGATACAGGAAGGCACCGATTCGGGAGAGGTTCAAGAAGTGGAGCAAGACATTATGGAACGCGCGCTTGCCCTTGGCGATCAAACGGTGGAGCAGGTGATGACCCACAGAAGCGACATTGTTTTTCTGGAAGCCTCAATGAAATCGAGCGAGGTGCAGAAAATCATTACCGAGGACACATATGCGGCATACCCTGTGATAGGCGATGACCCCGACGAGGTAATTGGTGTGGTTACGCTCAAAGGTCTGGTGTCGCGTCTTTGGCAGAAGGATTTCTCGCTGCGCAAGATTTTGCACAAGCCGCTATATTTTCCCGAAAACATGACGGTTTACAAAGCTCTCGAGGAACTTAAACGCAACAAGTTCAACCGCGCTTTGGTTGTTGACGAATTTGGCAGCGTGCAGGGCATTATTGTTTTGCGCGACATCATGGAAGGTTTGGTTGGGCAGATACCTGATGAAAACGAGACGCTCGACATTATAGAAAATGCGGACCATAATTCGTGGTCGGTGAGCGGTCAGTGTCAATTCTACGATTTCCTTGCGTTTTTTGACGAAGAAGATCTCTACACCCCCGATTACAACACGGTTGGCGGGCTTATTCTCGATGTTTTGGAGCGTATTCCCGTGGCTGGCGAGCGACTTGAATGGAAATCCTTCGAGTTTCGCATTGTCAAGATGGACGGAACGCGCATCGACACCTTGCTTGTGCGCCACAATCCACAACCGAAAGACGACGGCAAAGGCAAAGAGGAATAAGGCAGCCATTGATTTTCAAGCAGTTTACTTTATCTGAAAAACGTAACGATATGCCGTAAAAACAATATCGGTTATCGCAAAAACGATGTCAGACATCAGAAAAACGGCAACCGAAACCGAAATTATATAGACTGAAACAAGATATGAAAAGAGAAATAAACGTATTCGAACATTCGGCAGAAATTTTCGCAGCTCTCAAAAACGGAGTATTACTAACCACTATGGCCAACGGCAAACTCAATGCCATGACAATTTCATGGGGTACTCTCGGAATTGAATGGGGCAAACCTATTTTTACCGCCTTTGTGCGCGAACACAGATACAGCCGCGAGTTGCTCGAGAAGAACGGAGAATTTACCATTAGCATACCTGCGGGCGATTACGACCATAATATTTTGAAAGTCTGCGGCAGCGAGAGCGGACGGGATAAGGACAAAATAAAACTTCTTGGGCTTACGCCCGAAAAGCCTTTGGTTACATCTGTGCCAGGCTTCAAGGAATTGCCCCTCACATTGGAATGCCGCGTGGTATATAAGCAATTGCAGGTGGCGGAAAGCATTGTAGACGAAACAAGCAAGAAGTTTTATCCGCAAGATGTCGACTCGTTTTTCCACGGCTCCAACAAAGATTACCACGTGGCCTATTACGGCGAAATAGTTGCGTCTTACGTAAACGAATAACCCTTTGCGGAAATACGCCCGGGGTTCTGAACTTCCATCATCGGGAGAAGAAAAGCAAGGCGTGCGGTGTTGCAAATGCAATGCCGCACGCCTTATTTGTACCTTACCACTGAAGCCGGCAGATGCAGATTCCGGATATTTCGGCAGTCCCTAAATGCCCCTTTCTCCACAAACGTTATTCCCTCCGGTATGTCAACAACCGTAAGTTTGGTGCATCCCGAAAACGTGTCTTGCGTTATTCCGTTCAATATAGGCGATAGCTTCACCACCATAAGATTTCCGCAATTGGAAAAGGCACCGTAACCCAAGCTTTTCACCGAAGGTGGAATTATTACCTCAATAAGATTCTGGCAATTCTGGAATGCACCGTCGCCTATTTCCTCAATCCCGTCCGGCAAGCGCAACATCTCCTTGGTGTAACTGCCGGCGAATGCATAGTTGCCGATTTTTTCACCCCATCGGGAATTACGGTCGTGCGGCATCCGAGCACCAGCGTCCTACCGTCCTTTGTGAGTATTGCGTTTGAGCCTTGGGGAGAAATGTACGCGGGGTTTCCCTCCTCAACGGTTATACTGTCAATCTCGTAGCATACGCTGAAAGGAATTTCGCTCATAGTTCTGACCGACTTGGGTATTCTTACGGAATGGATGTTTGCACCGGCGAAGCAGTCATATTCAAGTTTGCTGATGTCATTGCCTATGGTGGTTGTGCGGCACGTTGCCACTAACGCCGAGTCTGCCTTTCTGACTATGCCGTTGCACCCGGAGCGCGAATCATACACGGCGTTGCCGGCATCAACCTCAATCGAGGTCAGGTTGTCGCACTTGTAAAAGATGTTCCCCTCGTCTATTTCCTTTACATTTTTTGGTATGAACACGGATGTCAGCGATCTGCAACGGCCGAACGCATAGTCGCCAATCTTTTCAAGCGATTGCGGCAGGGAGACTTTGCGCAGGCTGCTGCATCCGCCGAAAGCTTCGTCCTCTATCGAAGTTACTCCTTCGGGAATAATGAGTTCCTCAATGGTGTTGCAGCTTACGAAAGCATATTCCCCTATGGTTTTGACCGACGGCGGTATTTTTGTGGCGGGGCATGCCGCTTTCAGCACGTCATCCTCCGTGTATATCACGGCATTGCAGTTGTCGCGCGAGTCAAGGTCCTCATTGCGCGGGTCAACCTTTATGCTCTTCAGATTGTAGCACCCGGCAAAAGCCCCGCCTGCCACTCCCGTTACCGATGCCGGGATGTAAACGGACTCTAAGTTCGCGCTCCAGGCGAAGGCTTCCCGCCAAATGCTTTCGATGCCCTCGCCGATGACAACCGAGCGCACGGTTGTAAGTCCTTGCAACGCCTTAATGAATATGTTGCTCACCTTGTACTCCTTCCCGTTATGGGTTACCGATGCGGGGATATGGAGCGTGTCCCCGCGCGTTGTCTCCAATATCGGCTCCCAGCCTGTGATATCCACGCGGTCGCTGTCCCGCGTGGTTTCGTAAACAAAGCCGCCTTCCGTGAAAGTGTCATACCCGAACGCCCCGGCAGCCACAAACAGCCATGATGCCGCAAGTGCCGCCAGTCGCTGTGCTGTCCATTTTCCCATAATGCAGAATTAAGGTTGTGTCAGTCCATACGGAATCAGAATCTGAAGTCGAGTTGCACGTCAGCCACAGAATAGTTTTGCTTGGCGAGACTGCGGTCGTTCACCAGGGCGTATTCTGCATTTAGCTGTATGTTCTTTGAAAAACAATAGTTGAATCCTGCCTCATATTGCGTCTTGGCCTTTGCCCATTCGGCAGAGGGACGATAAAGGTCGTAACGGGCTTTGGCATATAGCTTCTGCTTCACCACAGGTGCTATCACGAGCGCATAATATCCGTCGGCCTTGTTCCCGTTTGCGAGATTCACGGTAATATCTTTGGCATCGGTGTCCTTTTGGTAGGTTTTCGTAAATCCGAAACCCGTAGAATGTATGTACTCCGTGCGTATTGTGTAGTCCTCAAACTTATATTCCGCAGAAAATGCATAGCGTCTCTGTTGCAGTCTACGGGTTCTTGTTGCAGTGTTGTCAGGGTCATTTGCATCTACATTGCCTTTGCGGGCATACGAGCCGGTCCAGCCGAACGCTCCTATGCGCATTCCTTTCACCGGCATCACCCATATTCCGCCTATGATGTCTTTTTGTTGGTCCACATCCTTGGTATTGATTCCCTGACCATTGTAAACGCCCACCTGATAGTGCAGAAGGTTTCTCCCCGCCGGGTTTTTGAGGAAATCTCCCTGCAACTGCACGCCAATATCCCTGCCGTTGCTTGCATGAGAGCCGTTGCGGTCGCTGAAACCTGCGAGTTTGGTAACGTTTTGTGCGTAGCTCATGAATCCTTGGTCGATTGGATTCATGGGGTTCTCAAATGTAAACGGACGCTTGAACTGTCCCGCCTTCACGCGAAAGTAATCGTATTTTTGCCACTCTGCAAAAAGGTCAACCATTCGCGGGCTGCTTCCAAGATTGCTTGTATTGCCGTTGAATTGAAGCTGTGCTTTCCAATAAAAGTCGTTTGCAATACGTCCGTCAAGGGCAAGGCGGAGCATGCGGACGTTAAACGAGTTTTCTTCGGCGTTTTTCTGAAAGCTTGCCTGGTATTGCGTGAGCGCATAACCGCTCAGTTTCATATTTCCAAGCCATGAAGGCAATTGCACCTGCGCACCCGAGGCTATGAATGTGCCTGCAAGGAGTGCCGTAGCTATGATTTTTTTCATCTCTGTTAGGTCTTGAATCTATCTATATGGGTATACTTTGTCCCATAATGCTAATAGGACTTTGCAAAATTACGTAAAAATTTCCCAATCCGGCATCTTGCACTTGCCAAAAACAAGCACGAAAAAACTACACGGCATCTCGCAAAAACTCCGGGCCACCAAATTTAAATTAGATGCGTCGGAATTTAAATTCCGACGCATCTCGTAAAACGCTATATCCGCTGCCGTTTTAGCGGCATAGGCAAACACTTTTTCAACCTCCCGTATCAAGGTAAGAAAAACGCATAGCCGAGATTTCATAACCCAAGGTTTTACACTAAAAAACAAGCTTTTTTTCACTTGTTAACTTTGTAAAACCTTTATAAGATGTATTGATTTGCCAGTTTGGCTTATGCTTGCTACCTTTGCAGAAACAACGGCATAATGGCGCAACACAATTTGCTCGGAAAGCAAGGCGAAGAGGCTGCGGCGCGCTTTCTTATGTTTCGCGACTACTCCATATTGGAACGAAATTGGAGGGCGGGGCATTTGGAAGTGGACATCATCGCGCAAAAACGCGGACTGCTTGTGTTTGTAGAGGTCAAGACTCTCGCCAACGACGATGTAATGAATCCGGAAGAGCGAGTAGATGCCGAGAAACGCGACAACCTTGTGAGGGCAGCAAAGGCCTACCTGCGCATTCACGACCTTGACCAGCAGGTGCGCTTCGACATTATAAGCGTAACGGGTGAAACGCCGCCATTCTCGGTGAAACATTTCACAAACGCGTTTGCCGCGCCGCCCAAATTCCCGGGAACATGCCGCTAAAAGGATAATAATGATTCAGATACCCATAGCATATTAATATAAATATGAACAATCCCGCTACTTCGCTCTCGGCGAAAGACCTATGTGAGAGCCAAGACATAAAACTCTCCGCACGCTCGTTTTGGTTTCTCTTTCCTTTGAAATACACTACCGACTACAAACTTTCATATTACCACTCCCCGCTCACTACATCAACCAACGATTTGGCATTCACGCTCCCGCTGCCGCAAAGCACGGAGATAATGGTAATTTCAAGCGACGAACAGACGGCCGGAAGAGGTCAGGGCGAAAACACATGGGAATCTGAAGCCGGCAAAAACCTTACGTTCAGTTTTGTATGCCGCGCCGAATTTCTGAAACCCTCAGAACAGTTTGTCGTTTTGCAGGCAGCATCGCTCGCCGTGCGACATATGTTGGCCAAGATATGCGACAACGTAACAATCAAATGGCCCAACGATATTTATATAGGCGACAAAAAAGCAAGCGGAACGCTTATACAATGTGATTTGGAGCAGGAAAACATCAGAAGAATCGTTATAGGTATCGGCGTAAACGTAAACCAGAAAAAATTCGTGGGCGATGCGCCAAACCCCGTCTCATTGCTCAACATCACCAACCAGGAACATAGCCGCGAAGACCTTTTGCATGCAATCGCCGAGCGTTTCATTGTGGAATACGAGGCTTTGCGCTACAACCGCGACTGCATTAGAGAACGCTACGTGTCGCATCTTTACCGCAACAAGGGATTTCACACCTACTGCGACAAACAAGGCGAGTTCAAAGCCGAGTTTGTGAAAATCGAAAACAACGGACATCTCGTTCTTCGCGACGAAAAAGGCACACTTCGCGAATATGCTTTCAAAGAAGTGGAGTTCAAGTAAAACGTAAACCATAAACAAAGCGGGGACAACTTTCAAAAGCCGGAAGTTGTCCCCGCTCTTTTTCCCTGCACCGCAAACCGTTCAGACCACACGCTTAGTCTGACAAATTTGTCAGTTTCCCCGATTTTTCATATCCGCCCGATTTTCGCCGAAAACCTTGCATTTTGCGCCGTAATTGGCTTTGCAGAAACATTCCGAGCCTTGCAGAAATTGCAAAAATGGCAGTTTTTCAAACAATGGCAAGATGTTTGGATAATATAAGGCATAAGCAGCAATGCTAATCAAACAATAAACAAACAGATATGAACCTCGAAAAATTTACAATCAAAGCCCAAGAGGCAATACAGAACGCCGTCGACAGCGCACAGCGCAACGGGCAGCAAGCCCTTGAACCGGTGCATCTTTTGGCGGGAGTGATTAAATCGGGAGAGAATGTAACAAATTACATTTTCAACAAGCTCGGGGTGAAACCGGAGGCTGTCTCCCAAAGTGTGGAAGCCGAGATTGCCCATCTGCCCCGCGTTACGGGCGGCGAGCCTTATCTCAGCTCCGAAACCAACAACATATTGCTCAAAGCCGAAGATATTGCAAACAAAAACGGCGATGAGTTTATCGGGCTCGAAACAATTCTCGAAGCTATCGTGGAAAGTTCGGGCAGCGCCTCACAGATTTTGAAAGACGCGGGAGTAAATCCTAAAAACCTCGCAGAAGCCGTGAAAGAACTGCGGGGCGGGAAAAAAGTAAACTCAAAGTCGAGCGAAGAAACCTATCAGGCTTTGTCGAAATACGCACGCAATCTCGTTGAGGCCGCACGCCAGGGAAAACTCGACCCGGTAATCGGACGCGACGACGAGATAAGGCGAGTTTTGCAGATACTTTCGCGACGCACCAAGAACAATCCTATACTTATCGGCGAACCTGGTACGGGCAAAACGGCAATTGTGGAAGGACTTGCCCAACGTATTATGCGCGGCGACGTACCTGAAAATCTCAAGGACAAACAAGTTTTCTCCCTCGACATGGGCGCGCTCGTTGCCGGGGCAAAGTATAAAGGCGAATTCGAAGAACGTTTGAAATCCGTGATAAACGAAGTAACCCACTCCGAAGGAAGGATAATTCTTTTCATAGATGAAATCCACACTCTCGTAGGCGCGGGAAAAAGCGAGGGAGCCATGGACGCCGCAAACATACTAAAACCGGCGCTTGCCCGAGGAGAACTGCGGAGCATCGGAGCTACGACGCTCGATGAGTATCAAAAATATTTCGAGAAGGACAAAGCGCTCGAACGCCGCTTTCAGACGGTGATGGTTGACGAACCTAGTGTGGAAGATTCCATATCTATTTTGCGCGGCATCAAGGAAAAATACGAAAACCACCATCATGTAAAAATCCAGGACGATGCTGTGATTGCCGCCGTCAAACTTTCCGACCGCTACATCACAGATCGTTTTCTCCCCGACAAAGCTATTGACCTTATGGACGAAGCTGCGGCAAAACTTCGCATAGAGCGTGATTCCATGCCCGAAGATCTTGACGAACTTGTGCGTAAGCAGAAGCAACTCGAGATAGAACGTGAAGCCATAAAGCGGGAACATGACGACGCCAAGCTTTCCCAGCTCAACAAGGAGATTGCCGAGATAAACGAGAAGGCTTCGGAATACCGCTCCAAATGGGATGCGGAAAAAGAGGTGATTTCAAAAATCCAGCGCAACAAATCTATGATTGAGCAGCTCAAATTCGAGGCCGACAAAGCCGAACGTGATGGCGATTACGGCAAGGTTGCGGAAATACGATACGGCAAAATAAAGGCTTTGAACGACGAGATAACAAAACTGCATGACGATTTGGAAAAACGCCAAGGCGGCTGCGCGATAATCAAAGAGGAAGTAACGCCCGATGATATCGCGGACGTCGTAAGCCGTTGGACAGGAATTCCCGTAAACCGCATGCTCGAAAGCGAACGTGAGAAATTGTTGCGACTCGAAGAGGAACTGCACAAACGGGTTATAGGTCAAGACGAGGCGATAACGGCTGTAGCCGATGCGGTGCGCCGTTCTCGTGCAGGCTTGCAGGACCCTCGTCGCCCAATAGGTTCGTTCATTTTCCTCGGAACTACGGGCGTGGGAAAAACAGAACTGGCAAAAGCGCTCGCAGAATACTTGTTCAACGACGAGAATATGATGACGCGCATCGACATGAGCGAATACCAAGAAAAATTCAGCGTGTCGCGTCTCGTAGGTGCGCCCCCGGGATACGTGGGATACGACGAAGGCGGCCAGCTCACCGAGGCCGTAAGGCGCAAACCTTATTCCGTGGTGCTGTTCGACGAAATCGAGAAAGCCCACCCCGACGTGTTCAACATTTTGCTGCAAGTGCTCGACGACGGAAGGCTTACCGACAACAAGGGAAGGGTTGTGAATTTCAAGAACACCATTATCATCATGACTTCAAACCTTGGCAGCCAATACATACAGAGCCGTTTCGACGCCTTGAAGGAACACAGCGGAACGGAGTACGAGAAAGTTTTGGACGAGACCAAGAACCAGGTGATGGAGATGCTCAAAAAGACAATCCGCCCCGAGTTTCTCAACCGAATAGACGAGATAATAATGTTCCGCCCGTTGGAAAAGGCACAAATCAAACAGATTGTGAACCTACAGATAGCCGGAATACAAAAACTGCTCGCGTCGCAGGAAGTGCAGCTTGAGGTTTCCGACAAAGCAGTTGAGCTTATCGCCGACGAAGGGTTTGACCCCGAATTCGGAGCACGCCCCGTGAAAAGGGCATTGCAGCGAATGCTACTAAACGACTTGAGCAAAAAACTCATTTCGGGCCAAGTAGACCGCACAAAACCCATTCTCGTGGATTCTGAAAACGGCACTCTCGTGTTCTGCAACAAGAGTTGAAAACATAAAATAGCTTCCAATCATTCAAGCCGAACGTCATATTAAAATGGCGTCCGGCTTATTTTTTGTTCATTTCCCGAAAAATCAAATCGTTATCCACTATCCTAAGAAACTGTCCGCATATAGTTTTTACAGCTTAACATCTCGTAAAAACTCCGGGCCATGAAATTTAAATTCCGACGCATCTCGTAAAAATTAGATGC
>CAVFYC010000071.1:0-11077 GCA_963626585.1 Christensenellaceae bacterium Phil1
TCAGACATAATTTAAATTCCGACGCATCTAATTTAAATTATGTCTGACCTCGTAATTGCCTTATTTCGAGTCGTTTTATTCAAGTCCGCATTCCTTTGCTACACAGTTGGTTAACGCTATGAATTCATCAACCGAGAGTTGTTCCGGGCGGCGTGTGAAATCCGGTGTCTGCAAGAACGCGGTGTGGTCGATGCTTCTCCCCGTTTTCATGTCAAGTTCGTTGAGAATTTGCTTCAACGTAACGCGCAGCATCTTGCGGCGGTGAATGAATGTGCCCTTTACCACGCGGCGGAAAAGCTTTTCGTTGCAGCCCAGGTCGGTAACGGTGTTGCGCTTCATGCTTATCACGGCCGAACGAACCTTGGGCGGCGGATTGAAAACGCCCGGTTCTACGGTGAAAAGGTATTTTATGTCATACCAAGCCTGCAACAATACGCTCAATATGCCGTAGTCTTTCTTTCCCGGGGGAGAGGCGAGGCGCAAAGCCACTTCGCGCTGAATCATTCCCGTACACAGGGGCACATAGTCCTTGTACTCGAGCATATGAAAGAAGATTTGCGAACTTATATTATAAGGATAGTTTCCCGTGAGAACAAACTGCCGTCCGTCGAAAACCTTGTCCAAAGGCATATTGAGGAAGTCCCCTTCGACGAGGTTGCTCCCAAGCGCCGGGATATTCTCTTTAAGATAAGCCACGCTCTCTTTGTCAACTTCCACAACCTTCAATTCGCGCCCCATGTCAAGCAACGGTTTGGTGAGGACGCCCATTCCCGGACCAACTTCCAATAGCGGAATGTCGGGGTGGGCGTCTACCGTGGCGGCAATGCGCATCACGGTTGGAATGTCGGTGAGAAAATGTTGTCCTAATGATTTTTTCGGGCGTACTTTGGGCATCTGTAATGGGATTTGATTATCTTTGCGTTACAAAATTACGAATTAATCGCGTAATAACAGATTTGAAAAAAGCTATAACCACATCCCTGCGCATAATTCTGCCGTTCCTCCTTGGAGCCGCCATACTCTATTGGATGTATCGCGGAAGTTCGTGGAACGACATAAGCAATATGCTTTTCAATCGCATGAAGTGGGGCTGGATGTTCCTGTCGTTGTTTTTCGGAATAGTGCCGCAGGTGCTGCGAGGGTTCAGATGGCGCCTCGCTCTTGAGCCTACCGGCGAAAAACCAAGGCGGAGAACCTGCACGTTTGCAATCTTCATATCCTATGCGGCAAGCCTTGTGGTGCCGAGAATAGGCGAAATCACCCGCTGCGGCACACTTAGTCATCACGAGGGCACATCTTTTGTGAAAGGCATAGGCACTGTGGTTACCGAACGTATAGTTGACGCCGTTTTTATGTTGGGCGTAACAATGTTTGCACTCTTTGCGCAGCGCAAGACATTCTTGGTGTTCTTCAACAAGACGGGCACAAACTTCGAAGGAATACTGCAAAGGTTCACTACCACGGGCTACATCGTAACGGCAGTGTGCATTGTTTCGCTTATAATAATGCTCGTGGTGTGCTTGAAGCGGCTCAAAGTATTCGGCAAGCTCCATAGTTTCTTTCGCGACCTTTGGGAGGGAATTATCTCGCTCAAAAACATGAAATCGTTTTGGCTTTACGTGTTCTACAGCTTTGCCATTTGGTTCTGCTACTACCTGCATTTCTCGCTCACGCTATATTGCTTCGACTTCACGGCACATCTCACCCAACTTGATGCCCTCGTAATCTTCTGCGCCGGCTCTTACGCCGTGCTGATACCCACGCCCAACGGTGCAGGTCCGTGGCATTTCGCGGTGAAAACGATGTTGGTGCTCTATGGAGTGGCGGCAAGCGATGCAATATTGTTTGCGCTCGTGGTACACGCCATGCAGACGGGACTTATTATCGTGCTCGGCGTGGTGGGATTGATTGGGCTGCAATTCGTGCCCAAGCTCGCAGGGAAAAGCAAGGGAATAATTGGAAAATTCACTAATTAAAAACAAGATATTATGGAAGATATCAGAAATTTAGAACCGAAAAGTTTGTGGGGACACTTCTATTCCCTCACTCAGATTCCACGTCCGTCGGGACATCTCGAAAAGATTCAGCAGTATTTGCTCGACTTTTCAAAGGAAAACGGTATTGAGGCGTTCTTGGACCCTGCCGGAAACATCGTGATGCGTGTTCCCGCCACTCCGGGAATGGAAAATCGCAAAGGAGTGATATTGCAGGGGCACATGGATATGGTGCCGCAGAAATCTCCCGACAGCAAGCATAACTTTGAAACCGACCCTATCGAGACTTACGTTGAGGACGATTGGGTGAAAGCCAAGGGCACGACGCTCGGAAGCGACGACGGTATCGGCGTGGCTACTGTGATGGCTGTGATGACCGACAAGAACCTCAAGCACGGGCCTATCGAGGGATTGATTACCCGCGACGAAGAGACGGGAATGTATGGTGCCAATGATTTGCCTGAGGGAGAACTCAATGGCGACATTCTGCTCAACCTTGACTCAGAGACGTGGGGCAAGTTTGTTGTGGGAAGTGCCGGTGGAATTGACGTTAACGCCGAGCTGGAATACAAGGAGGAGCCTGTGGCTGCCGGAATGAAGGCGGTGAAGGTTACGCTCAAAGGCTTGCGCGGCGGACACAGCGGCTTGGAGATTAACGAGGGTCGCGGCAATGCCAACAAACTCATGGTGCGTTTTGTGCGCGAGGCGATAGCTACTTGCGAGGCCCGGCTTGCTACTTGGGACGGCGGAAACATGAGAAACGCCATTCCTTTCAAGGCTACGGTGGAGCTTGTGGTGCCGGCTGGCGGTGTGGACAAGCTGAAGGCTTTGGTTGAGAAGTGGAAAGAGGAGTTTGTAAACGAATATGCCGGCATTGAGAGCGGCATCGAGATGTTTGCCGAGGATACCGATGTGCCCAAGACGATTGCTCCGCAGGAGATTCAGGACAATTTGGTTGACGCGATATATGCTTGCCACGACGGAGTGGTGAGAATGATTCCGCATTTCCCCGAAGTGGTGGAAACTTCTTCCAACCTTGCTATCATCAAGATTGCCGACGGCAGGGCAGAGTTCAACATTCTTGCGCGCAGCAGCAAGGAGAGCATGAAGGAATATATTGCCTTGAGCCTTGAAAGTTGCTTCTGCATGGCGGGAATGAAGGTTACGTTCAGCGGCAGCTATGGCGGTTGGGACCCCAACAACGACAGTGAAATCCTTGCGTTGCTCAAAGAGAAGTACAAGGAAATGTTTGGCAAGGACGCTTTGGTGCAGGTTGACCACGCCGGCTTGGAGTGCTCCGTGATTTTGGGCAAGTATCCCGGGCTTGATGTAGTGTCGCTCGGTCCTACGCTCCGTTCGCCCCACACCACGAGCGAACGTTGCTATGTTCCTTCGGTGGCTGAATTCTATCAGTTCATAACCAAGGTGCTCGAAAACATTCCCGAGAAATAAACGGCGCGGCTTTTGCCGCAACGATGCAGCAACCGCTTCGGTGAGTAGACTTATGGGTCGAAAGCCGAGGCGGTTTTGTTGTATCCGTTCAAGCCATATTGTCCTTTACTCCTACGCGTGTTGCTTGCCTACAATGCTGTGAGAGGAAACTTTTTCTGCGGAGAATGTCTGTTGTTTAAGGCTTGAAAGATGATTATCACCGTATGTCTTTCCCGTTTTGTCAGATGAAAATTCTTCAGAGATGGCTTGAGTTTGTCTTACTTCGAACGATCAACGTGCTTACTTCGTTCGATCAACGTGCTTACTTCGAACGTTCAACGTGTTTACTTCGTTCGAAGTAAGACAAACTCCTCGGTTAAAATGGGAATTATTCCCCGAGCAAAAGCCAAGAATGTGGCTTCGTTTGGCTGAAAAGTGGCTGCATACGCTGTGTTTCTCAAAATAAATTTCTATTTTTGCAGTCAGAAATCAAAACCAATTGCCCGTGTTTGCTGCGTTGAACCGCCAGAAGAGATTCAAGAGACAGCAGGGCAACAAAAATCAATATGGACGACTATCACGCGGATAACAAACGTTGAAGCGACGGGAGATGTGCTGACGCCTTTGCTCCTGCCGTTTTTTATGGAGTAAAGACTATGCGAACTTACTGGAACATTAACAATGGACTGCGCACGGTGGATAAGTGGCAGCCCGCTTGTTGGACACAGGTTACGTGTCCCAATGAAGAGGACATCTCTTTCATGATAGACGAATTGAAGATTCCCGAATATTTTATAGAGGACATTCGAGACAAGGACGAGCGTTCGCGTTATGAATACGAGGACGGGTGGATACTCATCATTCTCCGCATTCCTTACGTGAGGGAAGTGCGCTCCCACACTCCGCATACCACAATCCCCCTCGGTATCATCATTAACAAAGATGTGTGTGTAACAATCTGCAACTTTGAAACAAATATGATGATCGACTTTATTGCCTATCAGCAAAAGCGCAACGTGGGCTTTACCGACAATGTTGACCTTGTGTTCCGCCTTTTCCTCTCATCTTCCGTGTGGTATCTCAAAAGGTTGAAGCAGATAAACACTCTGATAGAGGAGTCGAAACTCAATCTTGACCGCAAAATCGACAACGAAGACCTCGTGGGACTCTCGCGACTGCAAGACAGCCTCACATATTTCGCCACATCTATAAGGGGAAACGAGATGCTCCTCTCGAAGCTGAAGTTCAAACTGCCGATAGACGAACTCGATGCCGACCTTATCGAGGACGTGAACATCGAGATGAGCCAGGCGAGAGAAATGACCAGCATCTATTCAAACATTCTCAATTCCACGATGGACACCTACGCAAGCATCATCAACAACAACATGAGCAGCGTGATGAAAAGCCTCACCTCGGTTTCGATTATCCTAATGTTCCCCACATTGATAGCAAGCCTTTTCGGAATGAACCTTATCAACGGAATGGAGAACTTCAACTTCGGCTTCCCCATAGTGTTTGGCATCTCGGTGGTAATCACCATTCTCTTCGTGTGGTGGTTTAGAAAGAAGACCTGGATTTAACTCCCCGCAATATTGCGCGCCTTTGCCGAAGCGGGAGCGGCAAAAAGAATTATCTTTGCACATAACAATGGCAGACAACAAGACAAATAGCGCGCAACAAAGCAACTCACTTGCAAGCACCTATGGCAAGATACTGAAATATACCGGTATCTTCGGAAGCGTGCAGGTGTTGCAGGTGCTAATGTCGGTAATCCGCAACAAATGCGCGGCGGTATTTATCGGACGAGTGGGAATGGGCATCACCGATGTGCTCAATCGTACTACCGATATGTTCTCTGCGCTCACCAACCTCGGCATTCCAATTAGCGGAGTAAGGGCAATATCTGCCGAACAAGCCGACAAAGCACGGCTTAGTCTGTTTATAAGCACCGTAAGACTGTGGAGCGTAATGCTTGGAATGCTCGGCGCCGTGATTTGCGCGCTTCTTTCCAACCCGATAAACGAATACTTTTTTGCCGGCAACATACCTCATAATTTCCTTGCCTATGTGTCTCCCGTAGTTTTCTGCATGTCGGTCTACGGAGGTGAGGTGGCAATCCTTAAAGGCACGCGCAATATAAAACAATTAGCCTCCGTTTCGGCCATTGCAACCTTTGTTTCTCTTGTCATAACGGTTATTCTCTATGTATTGTCGGGCATCAACGGCATTCCGTGGGCTCTGCTTTCAGGCTCGATAGTCCTTGCCGTTTCTGCGCTTGTTGTAACCCATCGCCTCTACCCTTGGAACAAAACGATATTCTCGCGTTCACATCTTGTAGCGGGAAAGGCTTTGCTGGCAATAGGAGTGTCTTATGTTGTGGCGGGTTTTGCCGGCACGGGAGCCGAGATGCTTGTAAGAATGTTCATATCCCAATCTTCAATGGGCGACGTGGGGCTGTATGCATCGGGCTTTGTGCTTTGCGTTACGTATACCCGCATTGTTTTTGTGGCAATGGATGCCGACTATTTCCCCCGTCTTTCGGCCGTAGGCAATGATTGGCGCGAACGAAACCAGGTGGTGTCGAAACAAATAGACGTGTGTGTGTTGCTAATGGCGCCGATGTTGATAGCATTACTCGTGTTTTTGCCTTTGGTTATCTCCTTGCTTTACAGCAGTGAGTTCAAGGGGGCGATAGGAATGTGTATCGGCGCCACTGGCTACTTGTTTGTCAAGGCAATAATCGCTCCCATTGAATACATACCGCTTGCAAAAGGCGACTCGATGACGTATCTGCTAATGGAACTCGCCTATGATGTGTTTTTTGTCCTAGCGGTGGCCGTAGGTTATAAGTTCTACAAACTCGAAGGTGCGGGAATGGCGCTGACGGTGTCGTATATCTTCGACCTCGTAATGGTTGGCGTGGTGTATAAGCGCATCTACAATTTTTCCGTGTCCCGTGGTTCGTTGCGCATAATCGTCTTGCAAGGCATCATGGTGGCTGTTGCATTCTTCACGTTCGCTTCGGGATACGGAGTGTTGCAATACATTTTGGGCGCGATACTTATAGCTTTCTCCGTTTCATATAGTATAAAAAAACTGAACCTGTCATGGAAATCAATAAGCAGTATGCTTCGCAAGAAGAAAGCCGGGAAGTAATAGTAAGCGTGTTGATGACCGTTTACAACGAGGAAAAGTTTCTCGCCCAAAGCCTTGACTCCATATTGGCGCAGGACGAAAAACGTATAGAGATTGTTGTTGTAGACGATGCTTCCACAGACGGTTCGCCTAAGATCTTAAAGAGCTATTCCGATAAAGACAAACGTATTTCTGTTTTGCGCAACTGCGAGAACGTGGGACTGATAAAAAGCCGTATACGTGCCTTGCAAAATTCCCGGGGGCAGTATGTGATGCTTGTAGATGCCGACGATTTTATTTCGAAAGACGCAATAGGTTCGGCTTTGCAGGCTATGCGTGAAAACAATGTGGAGACTGCCGTGCTCGATTTGCAGATGTATTATGATGACAACAAGATTCTGCCATATTCTAACGAATGTTTCGGCAAAACGATGAGCGGCAAGGAGGCTTTTGTCAGATGTGTGGAGGGCAGACTGCATGGTTTGTGCGTAGAACACCGCAAGCATTACAAACAAATTCCGTTTGACGATTCGTGCAAACTTTACAGCGACGACAATACAGCGCGCATACATTATTATATATGTCCCGAAATTTGTTTCTGCAAAGGGAAATATTTCTATCGGCAGCATTCCGAAAGCGAGACCCACAATATTTCGTTCAAACGTTTCGATTATATTTTGGCAAACATAAGTTTGCGGATGCAGATGCTTGCTCTCCATGCACCCAAAGACGTTTTGCAGGTAGTGGAGATACATCGTTGGAAAAACATCGTGGCTCATTATAAACTGTTGCAGGAATATCGCGGTAAGTTTACGACCGAAGAGCAGCACAAAGCCTTGTTTGTTTTGGACAAAGCTATTAAAAGTATTGATTTCCAGGCTTTGCCGATGAAACTTAAACTGCGTCCGCCATATTGGCCGGCTCGCAATTTGATGACTTTTATGGTGTGGCAAAAAATATATCAGATGTCGCGAAAATTATATCGGACATTGTTTAAATTATGTCTGACATCGTTTAAATTATGTCAGACATCGTTTTTGCGTTTTCAAAGCAAGAAAAAACAATAAAGGCGAACAGGAATTTCTGCTCGCCTTTATTAGTTTTATGAGATAGGATTTATTTCAAAATATCCAGTTCCTTGAAAACTTTCAATAGCTTCTCAACAGCGATTGACACTTGTTCTTTGGTATGGGTAGCCATAAGGGCAAATCTTACCAAGGTGTCCTGCGGAGCACATGCGGGCGGAATCACCGGATTAATGAATACGCCTTCCTCGAAAGCACGGCGGGTTACAAGGAAAGTCTTGTCAACATCGCGCACATAGAGAGGGATAATAGGAGATTCGGTAGCACCGATTTCAAAACCGTTGTCGCGGAAAAGTTTCAAGGCGAAGTTTGTTACGTCCCAAAGATGCTCGATGCGTTCCGGTTCGTTCTGGATAATATGCAAAGCCTCCATTGCACAAGCTGTGGCAGCGGGGGTATCGCTTGCGCTGAAAATATAAGTGCGGGCGTTATGGCGCAACCAGTTTATGGTGTATTTGTCCGAAGCAATGAAGCCGCCGATTGAAGCAAGGCTCTTGCTGAACGTACCCATGATAAGGTCTACTTCATCACGCAATCCGAAATGATCACAAACGCCGCGTCCTTGTTTTCCGAACACACCCAAACCATGAGCTTCGTCAACCATCACCGTAGCATTGTACTTGTGTTTCAGACGAATGATTTCGGGAAGATTTGCAAGGTCGCCTTCCATAGAGAATACTCCGTCAACCACAATAAGTTTTACAGCATCGGGACGACATTTCTTGAGTTGTTTTTCCAAATCCTCCATGTCGTTGTGCTTGAACTTCAAGTTTGTCGAGAAAGAGAGTCTGCGTCCGTCAACAATTGATGCGTGGTCTCTGTCGTCGCAAATGATATAGTCATCACGGCCTGTGAGACACGAGATAACGCCGCTGTTTACGCAGAAACCTGTGGAAAAACACAAAGCCTCGTCTTTGCCTTCAAATTCGGCAAGTTCCTTTTCCAATTGAACGTGAAGATCGAGCGTTCCGTTAAGAAACCTTGAGCCTGCACAGCCTGAGCCGTATTTTTCCAAAGCTTTCACACCTGCCGCGATTACTCTCGGGTCGGAGGTAAGCCCTGTGTAGGCGTTGCTGCCAAACATGAGCACTTTGTGCCCGCCCATGTTTACTTCTGTATCTTGCTTTCCGTCGATTTCACGAAAATAAGGGTATACGCCTTTTGCCATATATTGTTGCGGAAGGTCGTATTTTTTTAGTCGTTCCTGTAGTAGTCCCATTATATTAAGTAATTGCCTGAGGCAAGTTTTCATTAAAGCGTTGCAAAGGTAGTTATTTTTACCTAATTAGAATGCTAATACTACCAAAAACAGCCCCTATTTTGTTTTTTGCGCAACGTGTGTACTTTTTAATTGAAAAATCGGCGTAACTTTGCAAAGTATGGCAGCAAAAAAACGGATCATATTCATAATAAACCCTATCTCGGGAACACGGGACAAGAAGTTTATTGTTCAAGATATCGAAGAACTCTTGAACAAGGATATGTTTGACTATACAATAGAGACCACAAAATACGCTGGTAACGCCAAAGAAATTTCCCAACGCGCCAAAGACGAAAACATAGACATCGTGGTTGCGGTGGGAGGCGACGGCACGGTGAACGAAGTGGCAAGCGAACTTATTGGAAGCCATACTGCGCTTGGAATACTGCCTTGCGGTTCGGGCGACGGGCTTGCACGACACCTGAAAATTCCTTTGAACATTAAAGGAGCTATCGAAACTCTAAACTTGTGCAATATAGAGGCGATGGATTATGCCACTGTGTGTAATCGCCCCTTTTTTGTTACATGCGGAATGGGTTTTGATGCTTATGTTAGTTATAAATTTGCGGAAGCAAAAACGCGCGGCGTGTTGACATACCTTGAACAAGCACTTGTGGAGTGGCTTCGTTACAAACCTGAGACTTATACGGTGGAAGACGAGAATGGGACGGAAAAATACAAGGCTTTCTTGATAACGTGTGCCAACTCTTCGGAATACGGCAACAATGCCTATATAGCTCCACAGGCTTCAATGACCGACGGAATGCTTGATGTTACGATTGTAGAGCCTTTCAATGCAATCGAAGCGCCGCAACTTGCTTTGCAATTGTTCAGCAAAACTTTGCGCCCCGGAAGTCATGTAAGAATGATAAGGACAAATAAGTTGACTGTGCATCGCGAGAAACCGGGTGTGATACACTGCGATGGCGATCCCATAAAGGCTGACAAGGATTTGCATTTCGAACTTGTGCATAAGGGAATCAATATCGTAACAAATCCTAATGCACATTCAGACAAGGCAAACATTTTTCAGCATATTGCAAACTTTGCAGATGAACTTCAAACACGAAGCCGTTTGTTTGCCGAAAGGAGCAATCCAATAAATGTAATAAACAAATTGCGCGGTAAATAATGCCCCGCGCATTATGTCAAATCTTGTTCAAACAAGGTCTGACATAATTTTATTGCTGTCCGGCAAAATAGCTTCAGAAATCTTTATCAAGTGTTTTTACAAAACAAAGTTTGATACTCTAAGAGAAGTGCCATAATTAATTCGTTTTTTTACCGGACAGCAATAATAGTTTATAGTTTAACCATATAACCGGGACGTAGTTGGCGTAATGCGTTCACAAGGAAAATAAATAAGTCGTCTTGAGGCTTATTCAGAATACCTGTCCCTTCGTAATATATCACTCCATTCCTACAAACAATTTGATGTGGAGCGTAATTAATGCATCCCAAAGTGAAAAATATGCCTTTAGTAAATCGTATTTGGTTTTCACTTATTTCTACAGATCCTACATATGGATGATTTTGAAGATAAGAATGGATTAAAGCCGCCAACGGAAACCATGCGCGGTTATCTATTTTGTTTACTAAAGATAAGCGAATATACATTTTATCAAGTATTTAAATGTTTGCTTTTAAATTAAAAAGAACACATAAGTCTGTTAATACTTGTATGTCCATAACTTCAGGGAAAGACGCTTTACAATCACGTATGATGCCTTCTTCGTTGACAACTAAACCATTTGTTGCAAAGCGCTGAATTCCTAATTTCAAGCCAAATTTGTAGTAGGTAATCTTTTCTGCATCAATGACAGCTTTACCTACCCAACCAAATTGCTGCTTTGCTACAGAAATCAATTCTTGTAGGCGAACAAGAGTAAGGTAATCGGATACGCCTCTTACTCCGTATGTTTTCTCTATTTTTGTCATGCGAAACGGGGATAAATGAGGTTGAATATTTGGAGATTATCGGGAAAGGTTGGTATATGTGTACCAACATAATCAATTTGTTTGCTAAACCAGCCGCATTTAAGGTTGGGACCGAAACGATAAATAATATTCCCATATTCCATATAGAAATTGTAAGCAATATTGCCTGGCTCTTCTTGGATATCAGGATTGTTACATCTGCCAAAGTCTATGTGGTTTTTATATATAAT
>CAVFYC010000072.1:0-11031 GCA_963626585.1 Christensenellaceae bacterium Phil1
AATTTCCGCCCTATTCCCCAACTATTAAAATGGGCTCTCGAAAAGCCCGTTTTCTACCCCGAAAAAACTACACGGCATCTCGTAAAAACTCCGCCGCATCTAATTTAAATTACATGGCCCGGAATTTTAATTAGATGCGGCGGAGTTTTCGGGGTATTTTTTGCCGTTTTTCAGTCCAATGTTTCAATACCAAAAACAGCGCATTTCTGCCGCAAGAAAAGGCAACAAAAAAGCCGCGCAAGCATTGGGGCGCGGCTGTATGGGCATTGCTGTTTTCCGAAACCTTATATAGGGTCAGGAAAACATGCTCTCGATTTTACTCTGGGGCATTATAGCCACAATAGTTTTGCCGTCGGGCGTATATTTCGGCGTGGAGGTGGCAAACAGCTCGTCTATCATTTTGTTCATCTCCTTGTTCGACAGCAGCGAATCATAGGGAATTGCCGCATGACGGGCAAGCACAAGGGCGATGTGCTTGTCAACCTCTTCTTTAATCTTTGTCTGACCCGCGCTTTCCTCCAACACATCGCGCAGAAGCTCTGTGGCGTTGAGTTTCTCGGTTCCTGCCGGCAATCCGTTGATAGCAAAACTGCCGTCGCCAAGGTCGGAAAGGTCGAAACCCGCAGCCACGATTTCGTTTGCCATTGCAGCAAGCGTGGTGCGCTCCTGAGTGTTGAGCTGCACGAGTTCCGGAAAGATAATGCGCTCACTCGCCGCCTTGCGCTCCGACAAATTTTTAAGGAAACGCTCATATAATATGCGTATGTGGGCGCGATGCTGGTCGATAAACATCAGGCCCGACGGCATAGCGGTTACAATGTAGCGCTTCTTGTATTGGTAGTGCTCCAAGGTATGACCCTCGGCGGAATTTGCTGCGGTGTCCTCCACAGCAGGTGCGGCGGTTTTTTCCTGCGACGGCATATCGTTACTCCGGGTTATGCCGTCAAACAGCTTTTGCCAATTGCGCGGCGCGGCAGGTCGGGGCTGCTGTGCCGTCAAAAAGGGATTGTAGTCGCCGGAAAAGGTAACTTTTGGCTGTTCCACGTTCTTGCTGCGCGGATCATAGACGGGAATTCCCAAAGGATTGTCGCCTTCTTCAAAATTCAGCTCCGGCACTGCATTAAATTTGCCCACAGATTCTTTCACCGCCGCCATGAGAATTTGAAATACCGCCTGCTCGTCCTCGAATTTGATTTCGGCTTTCGTAGGGTGGATATTTACGTCGATGCGCGCGGGGTCAATGTCGAAATAAACAAAGAAACTCACTTGCTCATCGGCTGGAATCAACCTTTCATAGGCAAGCATCACGGCTTTGCCGAAATAAGGATGGCGCATGTAGCGGCCATTCACGAAGAAAAACTGTTTGCTGCCTTTTTTGCGCGCACTCTCGGGTGTCCCCACAAAGCCCTTGATTTTTACAATCGACGTGTCAACTTCTATATGCAGCAACTGTTGGTTCATTCGCTTGCCAAAAACATCGGCTATGCGTTGCAGGCAAGACCCCGCCGGCAAGTCGTGCACCAAAGTATCGTTGTTGCGCAAAGAGAAGCGCACCTCGGGGTGAGCCAAAACTATCTTTTCGAATTCTGTAATGATGTTGTTGAACTCTGTCTGGTTTGACTTCAAGAATCTGCGCCTTGCAGGAATGTTGAAAAACAAGTTCTTTACCAAGAAATTCGCACCCACATCGCACGCCACCGGTTGTTGGTCGGTTACCTTCGAACCTTCGATCGACAAACTCACCCCAAGTTTGCTGTCCGCCATACGTGTGCGCAATTCCACCTGAGCAACGGCGGCAATCGAAGGCAAAGCCTCGCCACGAAATCCCATGGTGTGGAGACTGAAAAGGTCGGCGGCTTTGCTTATCTTTGATGTAGCATGGCGCTCAAACGCCAATCGTGCATCTGTTTCGCTCATGCCGCAACCGTTGTCCACAATTTGAATGCACGTTTTGCCGGCATCGGTTATAATTACGTCGATCTTGGTAGCTCCTGCATCAAGTGAATTTTCCACGAGTTCCTTAACCACCGAAGCGGGACGCTGTATAACCTCGCCGGCAGCAATCTGGTTTGCCACCGAGTCGGGAAGTAGATGTATGATATCCGGCATATTGTGTATGAAATAGGGTGAATTGAGGCGGCAAAGCCACCAAGGGCAACGGCGTGGCTATTTGCCGGTTGCGTTGCCGAGTTTCTTTTTGGCTATCTCTGAGAGCGTTTGCAAAGGCGCCTGACGTCTAACGGTTTCGCGCAGTTCCTTACCCTCTCCCTTCTCTTTCCAAACAAAAATGTCGTCCTTGTTTTTGGGGCGGATATAGTCGAACCACGCAAAATTCTTGAGGAATAATTGATCTTCGGGCGCAAGTTTCAAAGGATACATCGTGCCGTTTGCAGGAGCACTCCATATATGATTCATCTTTCGGTCTTTCATATACATATGTAGCTCAGAAGTCTGCATGCGGTTGAGCCCGATCATCGTGCTGTCGCTGTCGTAAGGATAATAGGCCACGTCAACATTACCCACAACCTTGCTCCACGAAAGTTTCCCGTCCTTGAAATAAGCAAACATCTCGCGCCCCGCAACTTGATTGAAGTTGGCGCTGTCGAGTTGCTGCGCGAGTAAAGTTTGTCTTATCACATGAACACTGTCTAAGGACGAATCGCTCATGAATGCCTGTATTTCCTCGCCAAGTAGCTGCTGATTGTTGTTCCAGACTATGGGATTGCCATACATGGTCATCTTCTTTTCCTTGGAGTCGTATTTCAGCGAATCGCAAACGCTTTGCACATCTACGCGAAAGGCTCTCGCTTTGTGGTAGCCGTGTATTAGACGAAAAACACTGTCGGTACGGATATTATAAGTGAATATCTTGAACGTATCGGCGTGCATATAAAGCGTGTCGGGCGAGGAATAATCGCGCACAACGGCGTTATTGGTTGCCATAGCGTAGCCCGTGGTGTCATCATACTCGCAATAATCGCCCGTAAGCAGGTTCTTGTTTCCTTTGTCGTTGTAAATGATATTGCGATAAGCACGCATTTTTCCGTTCTTCTTGTCATAAAACATACTGTCGCCCGTCATCGTGCTATTGCCGTTGATTACAACCGAACGGTCGAACAACTCGGCGTAATCTTTAGCCGTGTCATAATACCCACGTTCGGTGTAGATTTTATTACCGTCGCTGGTGATGTTTGAAGGTCCGACAATATGAGTGAGTTTCGTGAGCGTGTTGTAATGAAGAGTGTCGGAAGTAAGAACAAAACGGTCGTTCGTAAGCTTTACGTGGTAGTTGAACACAGCCTCACGGGTTTGCGGCGAATATTCTCCCCAATCGGAAACGAGAACATTCTTGCCGTCGTAAAGTTTTCCGCCGTCAAAAAAATAGCCGAGGTTGTAAAGTTTGTCGTAGTTCAAACTGTCGGTAACAAGGAGCGTGCCGCGATGTTTAAGGTGCACGTTCTTCCGCGCCTGGGCTATCTGGGCATCACCATCATACTTAAGATAATCACCCGTAAGCGACAAAGTGTCTCCCTGAACCATCTTGACGTTACTAAAAGCCTCAAAGGAATTCGAAGCCTTGTAATAGTATGCGCTGTCGCAGTAAAGTTTTATATTGCCATGGTTGAACTGCACATTGCCATTGAGAATGTTGGCATTTGGGTTCTTCATCATGTCATAATGCAAGAGATCGGCATGCACAAGAACGATGCGCTCCCCTTTTTGACGCTTCGTGTCCTTTTTTACTGGCTTGGTAGTAGCCGCTCCAACGGTTGTAAAAGCAACAAATAAAAGTAAAATGAGGCACAAACTGCATAAATGCGATCTGTGCCTTGATACCATGCTACATATATTGCTTTGTATCATTTTTTTACCCAACCTGGATAACGGAAGTCGCAATCTCGCCATTCCGGTTTAATACTTATATATGTTGTTTTCTGCTTGTCGCGAATCCAATCATCGATCACCTTGTTTTGTTCTTGGGTTACGAGGATATTTTGTAAGGTTTGGAAATCCTCTGTAATCGAAGCGTAGTGTTCTTCGTTGCGATTGGTCAATTTTACTATCGCGCAAACTTGCTGGCCTTTCTTGGTAGTCATAGAGAATGGCTTGGAAATTTCCCCAGGCTTCATTGTGCTCACGACCTTTGCCACATCCTGTGGAAGATCTCGGAGTTCAAACCACTGAGTCATTCCGGCGCGTGGATTGTTTGCCGATACGCTTTTCCCCATTATGCCACGGTTGTTACGAGTGTCTTTGTCGTCTGAATAAACCACGGCATCTTCAAACGAGAACTTGCCGTCGCGGATATCAGTTGCGATAGAATCAAGACGGGATAGGCATGCCTTTATTGCTGCATCGCTTACTACCGGTTTTTTGAGTATATGTCGTACGCGTATTTTATCACCTCGGCGATCTATCAACTGTATTATATGATAACCAAATTCGGTCTTGACAATACGTGATACCTTCTTGGGATCAGTAAGTGAGAAAGCAACGTTCGCGAATTCAGGAACAAGTTCGCCTTTACCCATATACGGCAACTCTCCTCCGTTTCGGCGCGTGCCTTCGTCCTCGCTATACATCATGGCAAGGGTTGCAAAATCACTTTCACCCGATGTTATTCGTTTGGTATAATCGCGCAATTCGTTTTCGATATGTTCCATTTCTTCGCGGCTCACTTCGGGTGTGTTCGTTATTATCTGCACTTCGTATCGTGTGGGAATAAGAGGCAAACTATCTTGGGGCACATTTTTAAAATAGTTCCTCACCTCGGCCGGAGTAACCTTTACATCGGCTGCAATCTTGCGTTTCACTTCTTCCACGACAGACATCTTTTTGAGCTGCTCCATTGTCTGTTGGCGTATCTGCGTCATAGGTTTGCGCATATACTCTTCAAGTTTTTCCTTGGAGCCTGCCATTTGAATCATATAGTTCAAACGGTATTCCAATTCCTGCAACACATCGCCGTCCTTCACTTCTATGCTATCTATAAGCGCTTGATGTAAAAACAATTTCTGTATTGCCATTTGCTCAGGTATCACGCAGCGCGGATTTCCTTCCGTGGCCTCGCCGTTAACTTCGGAAACAAGTCGCTGTTCCTCTACTTCGGATTTAAATATCGGTTCATCGCCTACCACCCAAATCACTTCGTCGATAACGTTGTTATTTTGTGCAAACGCTGTTGCCGGCAAAATCACAGCCGATACGTACAGCAGAATTTTTCTTAGCTTATTCATTCTGTTTTTTCAATTACGGAATAACCCTTATTGTTCACGGCTTACGGTTTCCACCACATCATCGTTCACCTTTATGCTACTCTTTTCGCGCAAGTGCTTAATCCATTCCTTTTCCTTGTAGTCTTGATAATCGCTGGTAACTTGCGCTTTCACATCTGCGAGTTCTTCGGGAGCTTTCTTCAGCAGTTTTCCTTCCATTCCGAGGTAGGGGAAATGTTTTGAGTTCGGGAGTTTCACGCTGTCGTTCTTAAATATATATTTGTCGACAAAACGATTTTCTCCTTCCTTCCAAATGCCATGCGACACCATTACTTTTTCTTTTCCTCCGGTATTGAAACGTTTTTTTATCTCGCCGTTCCAATCTTTTCCCGCATATTTTTTAAGCACGGTCTTAACTTCTTTGACAAGCGCCTCTTCTGTGGTATGAAATACGAAGCCTTTGTATCGCGGTGAATCCCATTGGTAGTTTTTCTTGTTCTTCTTGAAAAAAGCCTCCTGGCCTTTCACGTCTTTTTCTGCCTTATCCCATACCTCCTGTTTGGTAATGTTGTAAGCCAAAAGCCCCTCGCGATAATCTTTGGTTACATATTTCAAAGTAGCATCGTCGCCTTCGTGATCTTTCTCTATTTGATCAAGCACTTCGTCGCGTGTCTTTCCACCCGAAGCCTTTACAAGTTTTTCCACAGCGTGGTTAAAAACCATCTGCTGCAAACCTTGTGGGTTGAGTATCTTTACCAGTTCGTCTTTCTTCTGTTCGTATGGCTGCAATTTGGCCCGCGCGCGCATCAATACTATATGATAGCCTGCCGTTGACTCGAAAGGTTCCGACATTTCGCCCGCCTTGAGCGTGTAGCATTTGTCTTCAAATTCTTTGAGTGTCGCTCCGGGACCGATATCGGGCAATTCGCCGCCACGACGTGCCGACGCAATATCCTGCGAGCAGGCCTTGGCCACCTCTGCAAAGTCGGCGCCGCTTTTCAAAATGCTATAAATAGAATCTATCCTGGCTTTGGCCGCCGCTTTCTGCTTGTCGCTGGCTTTTTGCGGCACAGAGACAAATATATGCGATACGCTAAGGATATCCGAGTCCTTGAGCTGCGTCTTCATTCTGTCGTAAATCGAACGCACAATGGAATCTTCAAATTGCGTATCGGTAACATATTTCGTCAGCAGGTCGTTGCGATAAGTGGCAAACTCCTGGCGGAATTCCTTTGCGGTATCTATACGTTGCTTGAGCGCTTCCGCTATTTTCAGGCGGTAGTTTATATACAGATCCACATATTCCTTTACGCTTGTACCCGATGCCTTGTTACGGTTGTAAGCACGTTCAAATTCCGAACGCGCCACATTTTCGCCGTTGATGGTCATCACTACGGGATCGTTGGCATTTTGGGCATAACCACACGCGCTTGCCAACATTAAGAGCAGTATTCCTCCGATGCGTTTCATATAAGCATTATTAATGATGCGCCGCCTTTCCGGCATTATCCTCTCGGCGCCGGACTATAGTTGGGAGCTTCGCTTGTTATGGTGATATCGTGCGGGTGGCTTTCGAGCACGCCGGCATTGGTAATGCGGGTAAACTTCGCATTGTGCAGTTCGTCAATAGTATGAGCGCCGCAATATCCCATTCCCGAGCGCAAACCGCCTACAAGCTGGTATATCACTTCCTGCACAGTGCCTTTGTAGGGCACGCGGCCGCTTATTCCTTCGGGCACGAGCTTCTTGGTATCGGTTACGCCGCTTTGGAAATAGCGGTCCTTTGAGCCATTTTCCATAGCTTCCAACGAACCCATACCGCGATACGACTTGAACTTTCTGCCATTGAATATAATTGTTTCGCCCGGCGACTCTTCTGTACCTGCCACCAGCGAACCAATCATCACAGAGTTGCCGCCGGCTGCAAGAGCCTTGACTATATCGCCCGAATAGCGCAGACCGCCGTCGGCAATCATAGGAACGCCAGTTCCGGCAAGGGCGCACGAAACATCGTAAACGGCTGAAAGCTGGGGTACACCCACACCTGCCACAACGCGGGTTGTACAAATCGAGCCCGGGCCTATACCTACTTTAATGCCGTCGGCTCCGGCTTCAACAAGAGCCCTGGCAGCTTCGCCCGTTGCTACATTTCCTACAACAAACTGCTGTTGCGGATACGACGCTTTTGCCTCGCGCAGTTTATCGATAACGCCCTGAGAATGTCCGTGAGCCGTGTCAATCACAATGGCGTCGGCACCTGCTTTGATCAAAGCCTCGATACGTTCGAGCGTATCCACTGTTACGCCCACGCCTGCCGCAACGCGCAAACGTCCTTTCTCGTCCTTGCAAGCCATAGGTTTGTCCTTGGCTTTGGTGATATCCTTGTAGGTGATAAGTCCCACGATATGGTTTTCCTTGTCTACCACGGGAAGTTTTTCAATCTTGTTTTGCTGCAATATTTCCGCCGCCTGGTCAAGATCAGTCTTCTGAGTGGTGGTAACAAGGTTCTTGCTGGTCATCACATCGTCGATTTTCTTGTTCATGTCGTGCTCAAAGCGCAAATCGCGGTTGGTAACGATGCCCACAAGATGCTTTTCTTCATCTACCACAGGTATACCGCCGATATGGTATTCGCTCATAAGGCTAAGCGCAGCGCGCACCGTAGAACCATGAAGTATTGTAACGGGATCGTAAATCATTCCGTTCTCGGCACGTTTGACGATAGCCACTTCGCGAGCCTGATCTTCTATCGACATATTCTTGTGGATAACGCCGATACCGCCCTCACGAGCAATGGCAATAGCCATTTTCGATTCGGTTACGGTGTCCATAGCCGCCGTAACAAAAGGAATGTTCAGGTTGATGTTGCGGGTAAATCTTGTAGCAAGTTTCACCTCGCGCGGAAGTACATTTGAATAAGCCGGAATAAGAAGGACGTCGTCGAATGTCAAGCCGTCCATTACAATTTTGTCTGCAATAAATGAAGCCATAAAAATATGTTTTTATTGCGCACAAATTTACTCAAAATATTCGATACCCCATAACTACCGCCGCGTTTTTAACCTAATCTAACACCACTTTGCGTTTATCTCCCAACCGCAACGCGCCAATCATAATGTTTTTGGTATTCACGCCATGCAAATCCGCACACACGGGAGCAGTTTTGCCGACAGAAAAAATCCGCAAAAACCCCACTTCACACACTCTTTTTCATTCTCATTTCGGGCTAATGAAAAACGCACAAATATTGCCCGAAAAACGACATCGGATATCGAAAAAACGATGTCAGACATAATTTAAATTCCGACGCATCTAATTTAAATTAGATGCGTCGGAGTTTTTACGAGATGCCTTGTAATTTTTCGCCGCACTCACAAGCTTTCCCACAACAAGCCAACACACTGTTTTACAAACACTTCTCAAAAATACTACACAGGCTATGAAATTTTCGGCAAAAGTATGGACAAAACAAAAATCGGGGCGGCGAAATGCCGTCCCGATTTCTCGGTATAAAGTGTTACAAATGTTTTGTTTTCTTCGCTACACTGCGGATTACATCATGCCGCCGCCCATTCCGGGATTTGCCATAGGAGCGGGAGCGTCCTCTTTCTTGTCGCAGATCACGCACTCAGTTGTGAGGAACATGCCTGCCACCGAAGCAGCATTCTCAAGAGCTACGCGTGTAACCTTTGCAGGGTCAACCACACCCTGTTCGCGCAAATCGCCCCAGGTTTCGGTTTTAGCATTGAAGCCGTAGTTGCCTTCGCCCTCGCGAACCTTGTTCACGATAACAGCACCCTCGATGCCCGCATTGGAGCAAATCTGGCGCAAAGGCTCCTCAATTGCGCGACGAACTATTGCAATACCCGTAGTCTCGTCTGCATTGTCGCCCGTCATGTTGTCGAGAGCTTTTTGAGCACGGATATAAGCCACGCCACCGCCGGTTACGATACCCTCTTCGATAGCTGCGCGCGTCGCGCATAGAGCATCGTCGCAACGATCTTTCTTCTCCTTCTGTTCTGTCTCAGATGCCGCACCAACTTCGAGTACACATACGCCGCCCGAGAGCTTAGCAAGACGTTCCTGAAGTTTCTCCTTGTCGTAAGTAGAAGTGCAGTTTTCGATTTCATTCTTCAACTGGCCGATACGATCCTGGATATTCTGTTTGTCGCCGCCGCCATTAACAATTGTAGTGTTGTCTTTGGTTACGGTTACCTTCTCTGCAGAACCGAGCATCTCAATTGTAGCTTGTTCGAGCTTCAATCCCTTGTCTTCGCTGATAACTACGCCGCCGGTAAGAATTGCTATATCTTCGAGCATAGCCTTGCGACGATCTCCGAAACCGGGCGCCTTGATTGCGCAAATCTTCAATTGTGCGCGCAGACGGTTTACCACCAAAGTTGTGAGGGCTTCAGAATCTACGTCTTCTGCTATCACGAGAAGAGGACGCCCGCTCTGCACAGCGCTGTTCAATATCGGGAGGAAATCCTTGAGGTTGGAGATTTTCTTGTCGTATATCAAAATGTAGGGCTTCTCCATCACGCATTCCATCTTCTCCGGCTCGGTGATGAAATAGGGTGAAAGATATCCGCGGTCGAACTGCATACCTTCTACAGTCTTCAAAACTGTGTCGCGACCCTTTGCATCTTCGATTGTAATCACTCCGTTTACGCTTACAGCGCGCATGCCGTCGGCGATGAGCTTTCCAATTTCGGGGTCGTTGTTTCCGGAAATTGTTGCAACCTGTTCGATTTTTTCGTAGCTGCTTTCGATTTTCTCTGCCTGGCTCTTGATTTCTTCCACAACCTTTGCCACAGCTTTGTCAATGCCTCGTTTGATATCGAGGGGGTTTGCGCCGGCTGCCACATTCTTCATTCCTTCGGTGAGGATAGCTTGTGTAAGCACGGTAGCCGTTGTAGTTCCGTCGCCAGCGTCATCTCCGGTTTTGCTTGCCACACTCTTTACGAGCTGTGCGCCTGCATTTTTGAACGAGTCCTCGAGTTCGATTTCCTTTGCTACGGTTACGCCGTCCTTTGTGATGCGGGGAGCGCCAAATTTCTTGTCGATAACCACATTGCGTCCCTTAGGGCCGAGAGTAACCTTCACTGCGTTTGCCAAGGCATCGGCTCCTTCTTTCAGAAGTTCGCGTGCCTCTACATTATATTTTACGTCTTTTGCTGCCATGATTTTGTTGTTTTTTACAGGTTAAACATATTATGCCAAAATAGCGAGAACGTCGCTTTGGCGCATGATGAGATATTTTTCATCGCCAACTTCGATTTCTGTGCCTGCGTATTTGCCGAAGAGCACTTGGTCGCCGGCTTTAAGCACCATTTTTTCGTCTTTAGTGCCTTCGCCTACAGCTACAACTTCGCCTTTCAACGGTTTTTCCTTGGCTGTATCGGGAATAATGATACCTGCCACAGTTTTCTCCTCAGCCTTTGCGGGAGCAATCAGAACTCTGTCTGCCAATGGTTTAATGTTCATGTCTTTATTTTTTTAGGTAATTTCTATTTGTTGTTTGTTGGTCAACGCCGCTAATGCAACGTCTTCTGTTTAGGATAAAGCCAAAAGCGTGCCAAACTCTATATGGATATAGCAAAAAGGCAAAAATATTTTTCTCCATAGCATGACAAACATTGACGGCCGTGTCATTTTATGACAAAATGTCATAACGCCGTTTTGGCTTGGCACAACACCGAGTCTACACCGCTCTGAAATGCCCAGGCAATGGCATATTATATATAATGTATGGCATAGGGATTTTACGTTGCCGCATCTCGCAAAAACTCCGCCGCATCTAATTTAAATTCCG
>CAVFYC010000073.1:0-10991 GCA_963626585.1 Christensenellaceae bacterium Phil1
CCGCTCCTTGGCATAGCGTGGGGCGGAGTGTGCAATGCCAAATTTTCGGAACTGTAGAGCATCTGATTTTCATGATGTTGGAAGGGGCGAAAATTCCGGGCCACCAAATTTAAATTAGATGCGTCGGAATTTAAATTAGATGCGGCGGAGTTTTTACGAAATGCCTTGTAGTTTTTGCAATATATGATATTGGGAAAAAACTCATGGCTTATGTTTTGCTAATTTTGCAATGTAGAGCCGCAAAAGTCATAGGTTTTCAGTATATTTGCAGACATTCAAAAATCAAAAACAAAAAAGAACGGAATGAAAACCTATCTCGTTACGGGCGCAGCCGGTTTTATCGGCGCGAATTTCATTAAATATATGCTTCGCAAGCATGAGGATATTAAAATCGTGGTTCTCGATGCTTTGACATACGCGGGCAATCTCGGTACAATCAAAGATGATATCGACAACGAACGTTGTTTCTTTGTTCGCGGCGATATCTGCGACCGCGCCCTCGTGGACAAACTTTTTGCTGAGCACAATTTCGACATCGTTGTCAATTTTGCAGCCGAAAGTCATGTGGACCGCAGCATTGAAAACCCACAGCTTTTCCTCAATACCAATATCCTCGGCACGCAAAACCTCATGGACTGCGCGCGCAAAGCCTGGTTCGCCGGAAAAGATGCGCAGGGCTACCCCACATGGCGCGAAGGAGTGCGTTTTCATCAAGTTTCAACCGACGAAGTCTACGGCGCGCTCGGCGCAGAAGGCTATTTCACGGAAACGACACCGCTTTCGCCCCACAGCCCATACAGTGCCTCAAAAGCGAGTGCCGATTTCATTGTGTGCGCCTACCGCGACACATTCCATTTGCCCATAAGCATCACGCGCTGCTCAAACAACTACGGCCCGTATCAGTTTCCCGAAAAACTCATACCGCTCGTGATCAACAACATTCTCCAAGGCAAGAAAATTCCGGTGTATGGCAAAGGCGAAAATGTGAGAGACTGGCTCTACGTTGACGACCATTGCAAAGCCATCGACCTTGTGATTTCAAACGCCCCCGCCGGAAGCATCTACAATGTGGGAGGACATAACGAACAAAAGAACATAGAAATCGTACGACTTATAATCGACATAATTCGCAAGACCATGGAAGAACACCCGGAATACCGCACACTTCTTGCGAAAAGCGACGACATTTCTTGGATAAACCACGAACTCATAACGTTTGTTACAGATCGTTTGGGACACGACCTGCGCTATGCAATCGATCCCGAGAAGATTAAAAACGATCTCGGTTGGTATCCCGAAACCACCTTTGCCGTGGGAATCGAGAAGACTGTGATTTGGAATCTTGAGCACCGCAAATGGGTGAACGAGGTAACTTCGGGCGATTATCAGAAATATTACGAGCATATGTACGGACAGCGTTGAAATTGCAACGCTGAGCGCTGAACGCGCAACGTATGTCGTAAAAAACATAAAGCATATGGTCAATACAATGAGCGTAAACCCAAAATCATTGTATTGACTATTTTTTTGTTCATCAGTTGTTGGGCAAACGCCCTGCCTGCGGTTTGGGAATACAAGCCGTGAAAGGAAAATGGCAAACCATTTTCTGAAACAATACAAGCGGCAGAAAACAATCTCCGGGCGCTGAAAAGCTATTTACATCGCAAATCAACCGCATGCAATCTGTTCCCCAAACGGCAAGAGGGCTGCCTGTCGCGTCAAGAAAAGGCTTGGGGAAAAGCGTTCCCCGTTTCGTGTTATTTCCAGCTCATGATTTTCATGCGCCCCGCGTTGCCGTTGTTGCATTGTATGTAAAGATTGTCCTGAAAAAAGTCGCAATCTTCAAATTCATAGGGCACTTCGCTTTGCATATTGATTGCGTTTGTCATTTTGTGGGTCTTGAGATTCCAGGAATATATCATGCTTGGAAATTTGTCGCTTCCCACGCCGGTGGGCATTATCAAAGAATTTCCTACAACCACTCCGCCTTGCCCTATTTGCACATTTGGGAATGACGGGTCGTGATCTTGTATCAAATAGTTCTCGATGATGTCTTTTTCCTGCAGAACAACGTTTGCCCCGTCCCGTAGTTTGGGCAAACGAAATACCATGATTCTGAACCTGTTGTTGGGATTGGTGTTGTCGATAGTGTTTCCAAAACCTATGAGGCGCTTTTTCTTTTTGTCCACAGCCCATTGCACAGCCCAGCCGTAGTATTTGTCGTGATTTTCGAGCGTTATGGTTTGCACAAGCTCGGCTTTGCCCTCGGGCAGAATGCGCTCCACGAAACATGCATCGGTTATGTTTTTCTCCTTGTCGGTCTTGGTTTGCGAAACATAGAGCAGCGGCAGAATGTCGCCCTTTTGATAACGTTCCACACCGAAGTTTGCAACGTTTGAGTGGTTGAATCGTGATTTGCTGCCCAGTTCAAAAGTGTTCAGCCTCGTAAAAGTTCCGTCCGGGTGCAGTTTGTAAACCGACGCAGTGCCGCCGTTGTAAAGACCAACCATATATTCCTTGTAAATGGCAAGCCCTTGAAAACTTTCGTTAACCGACCTTTTTATTTCGCCTCCGTCGCGAAGAGTGTAATTACCCAAATTAAATATGCCGCTTTTCAGTTTCTGTGCGGTTGAAGTGCCGAAAGCGTTGAACGAAAGCGCAACAACAAGCGCTCCTGTGAGAATTCTGTTCATTTTCAAGTGTTTTTGTTAAGCGCAAATATAGCAATTTTGCAGTGAAAAGCCATGCTTTGCAACTGTTATAGTATTTCGTAAAAACAATGTCTGACATCGTTTTTCACAAGGTCAGACATCGTAAAATACGAGATGCGTCGGAATTTAAATTCCGACGCATCTAATTTAAATTTCATGGCCCGGAGTTTTTGCGAGATGCCGTGTAATAATTTCCGTGTGAAAAGAGGGGTGAAAAACGTGCCGCGCTTTCCGCCCAAAAAGAAACACCGCATCAAAAACTTGACGCGGTGTTTTCATTATAATGCTCTGTGCGCAAACGTTATTTGCGCTTGGATTTTTCTGCTCTGTGTTTGCGTATCCCGGCTTTCATCATAGCCGAAGCAGAACCGTGAGAGCCTGTGCGGTAAGCCTTCTTCCTGGCTTTGGTGCGCACCTTGTCGTCCTCGAAACCTTGCCCTTTTGATTTATGAAAGACAATTCCTTCGTGGATAGCCTTCTGAACTTCCTGACGGCTCGCCTTGCGCATACTTTATCAATGATGAAACAAACGAATGCCCGTAAACGCCATCGCAATGCCGTATTTGTCGCAAGTTTCGATAACGTTGTCGTCTCTCACACTGCCTCCTGCTTGTGCCACAAACGCTACGCCGCTTTTGTGAGCGCGTTCAATGTTGTCGCCAAACGGGAAGAACGCATCGCTGCCCAAAGCTACGCCCGTGTTCTTCGCAAGCCATTCCTTTTTCTCCTCCATTGTGAAAGGCTCGGGACGGGTGGAGAAAATATTCTGCCAAGCTCCGTCGGCCAGAACATCGTCGGCGTCCTCACCAGTATAGAGGTCGATAGCATTGTCGCGGTCGGCGCGGCGAATTCCTTCTACAAACGGGAGATTCATGACCTTGGGACTTTGACGAAGCCACCACTTGTCGGCTTTGCTGCCCGCCAAACGTGTGCAATGTATGCGGCTCTGTTGGCCGGCACCAATTCCAATCGCCATTCCGTCCTTTACATAGCATACGGAATTGCTTTGAGTATATTTCAGAGTGATTAGGGCGATAATCAAGTCGCGTTTTGCCTCGGGCGTAAACTCTTTGTTTTTCGTGGGAACGTTTGCAAACAAACTGTCGTCGGCAAGATTTATTTCGTTGCGGTGCTGCTCGAAAGTTACACCGAATACCTGTTTGTGCTCAATAGGCTCGGGCACATAATCGGGGTCAATCTTTATTACGTTGTACGTACCTTTGCGTTTCGCTTTCAGTATTTCGAGCGCCTCAGGTGTGTATCCTGGAGCAATTACACCGTCGCTAACTTCTCTTTTAATGAGAGTAGCCGTAGCTTCGTCGCATATGTCGCTCAACGAGATGAAATCTCCGTAGGACGACATGCGGTCGGCTCCACGCGCCCTCGCATATGCACACGCTATCGGGGACAAAGGAATCTTTACATCGTCGACGAAATAAATCTTCTTCAAGGTGTCGCTCAAAGGAAGTCCTATCGCGGCGCCGGCAGGTGAGACATGTTTGAACGAAGTTGCCGCCGGAATGCCCGTAGCTGCCTTGAGTTCCTTAACAAGTTGCCAGCCGTTGAGCGCATCTAGGAAGTTGATGTAACCCGGACGCCCGTTCAAAACTTCTACAGGCAGCTCGCCTTTCTCGATATAGATTCTCGATGGTTTTTGGTTGGGATTGCAACCATATTTAAGCTGTATCTCTTTCATATAAACAATTATTTTCTGTAATGAAGCCCGCCTTGTTTTGACGAGGTGCTTTGTGGACCAGGAGAGAATCGAACTCTCGTCCAAACGAGGAACGACTATGCTTTCTACATGCTTAGTATGCCAAAAGTTTTCGAGCCTTGACGCGCGGCAAACAGACGCATTGTCAAAAACCTTAGTTGCGGATTGAATTTTCACCGGAGCCACACAACTCTTCTCCGACTATTCCCGAATTACGTGCACCACTTTTTCCGCGAACCTCGGAACAACGGTTTCGGAGTGATGTCTCGTTCCAAAGCTTTGCCTCGGAATAAAGCCGATCTACTGATCTTCAATCAGGCAGCGAGAGCGTAGTTGTTATTTTCGCCATTTAAATTCTTGAAAGCTCAGATTAAAGTGAGAACTCACGACTCACTGCATGCTTACATACCCTTTCTACCCGCTGTCAAATCCAGTCTGGCCCGAAATGTATCGTAAAGCGGTGCAAAATTAGCAATTATCTTCAAAACTATCAACCTTTTGGGGCAAAACTTATGGCTTGGAGTTTTTACTGCGTGCGGTGGCGGAAAGACAATCTCCCTTATGCGGGATGGGGTGTTGGGGATAATAATGTTAACTTTGCACGCCGAATAGATTATACCGTAATATTTTATGCCGGGATTTGGTGTTTTTTGAAAGATGCAGCACGTTGTTCCTCCGATGTTTGATGTGGGGGAGACGATGTCTGGATTTCCCGGCAAACCAACAGATTATAGATGACCAAGACCTCATATACGCTCGCGAGTTCCCATTCCGACGCAGTTTATCCCTATTATATTGTTCCGGAGACGGGAACTCCGGTTTATCCTTTCCGACATTCTTGCCGCGCGCCCTCGGCTGTTGCGGAGAGTCTCGCACGGGAGTTGGACAAGGTGCTTTCGAATGATAATTTCAACGTATTTACAGATGTCTGTTTCAAGTTTTCCGACGGCGGATATACGTATCCCGCATCAATTATAATAAGAGGCGGAGGGGAGAGTTGCGTTGCCGTAAATGTGGAAATAGACGAACCGTATTCTTTGCCCGATTTCGTGCCGCGCCATTACCTTGAAGACAGCACCGACTCCCACCGCGATCATCTTATGAGCGCAAATGGTTGGATTGTGGTGCGCTTGGCGGAGAAACAAGTTGCGGAAAGCGTGGAAGTTTGCTGCCGCTACATCGTTTCAATAATAAATGCGCTCAAAATTTTGCCGCTTGTAGGTGGAACTGCGGGCGTTGCCGGCAAACCGGCTCCCGTTCGCAAATGTTCCAGGGTGAGTGCTGAGTATGCCGCCAAGTGCGGGGCGAGGGAAGATTATCTGATGCGCGCGGGATTTGCTTTGCCCGAGATGGAACGGTATGCCGACAATGCGCCTCTCACGTCTGAGGAAAGGGAAATCATAAGCCTTACCACGCCCGACGAGACGGCTGCCTATGCTCCCGACAATATTTTGAAATACAATGCCGAGCACCGCCATGAGCGCGACAGCGATATTGCTTTCATTCCCGACACACATACTTATCTCTACAAGGGTTGTGATAAACTCAAGTCGGTAACAACGGTGATTTCCGAACTGTTTCCGGCTTTCGATTCTCTAGGAATGGCTGAAAAGAAGGCGCGCGAGGAAGATTGTTCGCCCAATGTGTTTCTCGACAAATGGGCTTGCGCCTCGCGTGAAGCCGCCGAAACGGGCACGCATATGCACGCACAAATCGAGAAATACTTTCTGGGACAGAAAACAAACTCCACGCTGCATCTGCGCTTTGACTTGCCAACTTTGAAATGCGACAAATATGTTGACATAGGCAAGGAACTTAAATTTTTCAACGATTTCATTTCGCGCGCCAACGTGAATCCTTATCGCACAGAGTGGCCAATTTTCGACACCGAGGCTCGCATTGCCGGTTCGCCCGATTTGATTGCAGAGAAGAACGGACAACTTTTGATGTTCGACTGGAAACGTTCAACCAAGGTGGTTGATGCTGTGGCGGGTAGGGGAATAAACGGCGTTGCCAACCTTAAATGTTGGAACCGCTACGGATTTGGGGCGTTTTCCGCGCTTCCCGATTGTTCTTTTGTGCATTATTCGTTGCAGCAGGCGGTTTACAAGCGCATCCTTGCCCGAAACTACGGCATCGACATTGCGCGCACGTTTCTCGTGGTGCTTCACCCGCAATACGAGCACTTTTATATTGTGGAAACAATGGACGTGGAAGAATACGTTGACCGTATTTTCAAATCCGTTTTCTGACCCCGAAAAAACTACACGGCATCTCGTAAAAACTCCGGGCCATGAAATTTAAATTCCGACGCATCTAATTTAAATTAGGTCTGACCTCGTTTTGCCCCCTTGCAACCTGCTGATTTTTAAGACCTGTGAAAAATCAAAAATCCCGAAGCCAAAAGCCTCGGGATTTGTTGTGTTTGCTATGATATCACGCTTAAAGATTGAAACGTTTGTCGCAATAGCGCAGTTTGTAGGGGCGGCGATATTCATACCAGTAGAGGCGATGGGCTGCAGCCTCCTTGTCGCCCTCGAAACTGAGGAGTGCCGGATTCCAACGCACCGGGCGATTAAGTTCGCGCGCAATGTTGAAAAGGCAGCAGAGCGTGTTGGTGCTTGCTCCGTAGTCAACGGGCGCAATCGGGTTCTTGTGCTCGCGAATGGCGTCGATGAAATTCTGCATGTGGGGCGAACTCACCTCATATTGGCCTTTCTCCACCTTTTCTTCCTTCTTTTTGATAAGCGACGGGTCGGAGCATTCCAGATATCCGCGCGCAACTTTTATCCAGCCTTTGTCGCCGATAAATTTAATGCCCTGCGCGCCCTGATTGTCCTCGCGAAACGGCTGTTCCGTCATCACGATTCCATTTGCATACTTCATGGTGGCATATTTTGCGCCCTTGTATCCCTGAGGTATGAACTCCACAGGACCAAGACCGTCCATGCCAAGCGCAGCCTGCACAATGTCGTACATATGTGCGCCCCAGTCGGCAGGATATCCGTTGCCGGTTTCCTGATACCAGCGCCAAGCGCCCCAAAGTTGCTCGTTTTGCTCAGGATCAAGCTTCACAACCGGACAAATGTCGGAATGGTAATGAATCTTCGGGTCGTTGAGCGGACCCAGCCAAAGATTGAAATTCAAATTGGCCGGCACGGGCATTTCGGGAAGGTTGAAAGGAGTAGGAGGATCGCCAACGCGCACATAAACTTTGTCGATGTGCCCGATAGCACGCTCCTGCACAAGTTTTATTGCCGTTTGGAATTCCTCGCTTGAGCGCTGCTGGCTTCCCATCTGGAACACCACATTGTTGGCATGCGCTGCAGTTTGCACGGCAAGGCCTTCGGTTATTGTGTAGGCCAGAGGTTTTTGGCAATAAACGTGCTTCCCGGCGTCGCAAGCATCGATGGCAATCAAAGCATGCCAGTGGTCGGGCGTAGCAATCTCGATGGCGTCGATATCTGTGCGGTTAATCATTTCCTCATAAAACTCGTAGGTGTCGCAACGTTCCGCCATGTTTTTACTCTTCTGCCAGGCGGTAACACGGCGACGGAAACGCTCGCGTTTTATCGAGTCAACGTCGCAACAAGCTGCCACCTGAACGCCCGGACATGAGGAGAAACTGCTAAAATCACTGCAACCCTGCTGACCGAGTCCCACAAAACCGAGAACTACACGGTCGCTGGGCGCAACTTTCACGCCGTCGATTTTCCAGCTTGGGAGAATGGTGAGCGAAGCAAGCCCCATAGCCGAAAGACTCAGGAAGTCGCGGCGCGAAATCTTGTCGCTTTCGTTGGGAAGTATGTTCTTCTTCAGATTTTTTTTGATTTTGGATTTCATGTTATTGATATGTTTTTATGGATGTTTGATATTATTCTGCTTTTTCAAAACCTTGTGGGCTTGAGGTGCGTCGGTATAGGCGCAAGGTGGTGCTTTGTCCGTCTTTGGTGGCATGGTTTTCTGAAAAATAGAAGTATCCGTTGCCCAGGGCGTGCATTCCGGTGCTGCCATATGCGAAGTTCCAGCCCGAGATTCCCGTATTGTTGTCGCGAAGTCCCCCCTCGGCAAGCGGAATCACCTTGTCTTTGCCGTGATAGGGCACGCCGTCGAGTTTTTCCTTCACAGGTTTTGCCGTGGCATTGAAGGCGTACATATTATAATTGGGGAAATTGGGTTTCTTGCCGCGATAGACTGCCATGTACCAGATGCCCGACGATTTGTCGTACTCAAGATTCTGCACGCCCCAGTCGGTGCTGCCCGTATGTACGAAATAGCGCGCCGCAGGTTTGGCAGGGCCTTTGAAAGATGGGTTGTCTTGCGAAAGGGGCTGCGCATATTTCTCCCATTTGGCGATATCGTATTGCAGAAGCACCTGATAATCGTTGTCGGAGCGGTTCTTGTCGCCATACACACCGTATGCCACAGTGAGGAAATGCGCTCCAGATGTTTTTCCGATGCGTGGTCCGAACGATACGCCGTCGATTCCGCTGCAAGCAAAGCGGTGGTCAAACGTCTTGTCTCCCACTTCCACTTTCGCCGAATAGTCGTCGAGCACCGTGGGTAGCGAAACGGCTTTCATCACTCCGTCCTTTTCGCCGTCCATTCCTATGCGCGTGATTTTTGAGCCGTCGAAAATTGCGATGTAGAAGTTGTTTTGCAACTTGCGTGTGCTTCCTTCCATTTTCATAATGCCTTTGCCTATTGCGTCGTCCTTGTATTCGAGCGAGCCATAGACTTTTCCGTCGGTTTCGTTGAAGTCCAGGCAACCGAGATGCCCGAGCAGTCCGGTTACGGTGCCGAGCAGTTTGCCTTGAAAGTCATATTTTGCGAGCATGGTGGTAAACGAGCAGTATACCACGCGGTTTTTTACGTCCACCGCGATGCCTTGCACATGTCCGGCCTTGAATGGCCCGCAATTTATGGTTAATGGCACATCGGGCCTTTGGGCAAAACTGTTAGGCAATGCCAATGCAGCGAAACAAAGCGTCAGCAGAGCCGTCAATATCCTATGGAATATTTTCATGAAGTTTTTGTTTTCATATTTCATAAGGCGAATTTAGTGTTTTTTACTTTTTCGGCCAAACATTCTGCTCATAAATAGACTGTTGTGGCGTTGTTGTATCGCAGAAATTGGTTTGCGTGGCAACATAGACTGATGTCGAAAAAACTGCAACGCATCTCGTGAAAAACTCCAAGGCCCGGAATTTAAATTCCGACGCATCTAATTTAAATTTCATGGCCCGGAGTTTTTTCGCCATGCGCATATCGTTTTTTTGGCTCGCGGAAAATTTTTTCCGATTCGGCAATTAAAGAGCATAAAAAGGAACAAGTCCACGCGCGGCGGGCTTGTCCCTTTTATTAATATGGTATGCTTTCGGTTTACAACATAAAGCGTTTTTGCGAGGTTACTTCAAGACTTTCTTTCCGTCGTTGATGTAGATTCCCTTGGGCAGGGCGTTGAAATCATTCCCGAAGTAAACTCCGTCAATGCTGTAGAAGCCTTGCTTGTGTGCCGGAACGGAGGCTTTTACGTCCTTGATGCCAACGGGCTGATCGGGTGTTATTATAACCTTGCGGGTTTTCGAAGCTCCGTTGACCATTACTGCATGCAGCTTTTCGTAAAACGAAGCTCCTTCAGGTGTCGTTATTTTGCAGCCGTCGAGCGTGAGCGAAGCAAGGTCGCGAATAGCGAGACCATTATAGCATTCTGACGTTACGTTGGCGTTGCGTATGGTGAGAGCGCTTGTTCCTGGGACTCCTGTGATGCCGTCATCTCCTTTTGCGTTCACTGTGCAACTGTCAATCTCAAGCGATTTCTTGAAGTAAATGCTGATAACGTATTTTGTGTCAATATTAAGAGTTCCGCCTCCTTTTATTATTGTTGAGTTCTCTCCCAAGTGTACTACGGCGTTCCATGCTATAATGCCGCTCTTGGCTGTTGTAATTTTGTTTTCGCCTGTAACGTTGATTGTGAGGCCGTCTATAGAGACATTGGTAATTCCATAACTTACAGCCGCAATTGTTGCGTTTTCGAGATAGAGCGTCTTAGTTCCGGGAACGTATTTCACGGTTCCGCTCACGCCTGGTATTACACTTAGGTCGTTGCAGTTTTCGCTTGTAACGTCAACTTCGTTTATTTGCAAGCCATAATTTGTTTGTGCCTTGGCTTGCGTTGTGCCCACGAGCATAAGAACGAGAAGTAATAAAGCCCTTACCCCCCCCTAATGGGTTTCTTTAGTTTATTTTTCATAAATGATAGGTTTTATTCCCCTTCTGGCGATTTATCCCTCTGGGGAAATTGTTAGTAAAATGTTTGTTATAATAATATTTTTGGTTGTTTCCGATTTAAGTCCGCATGGCGTTGGAATGGCCCTGGGTTCAGTTGCAAATATAGGTAAAATAAATCGTTGCAGAGTAGGATATTTCTTACAAAAAATAGGATGTTTCTTACATTTTTGCCCTTTTTCGGGAGTTTTTGGGGGAGATTGTGGAAAACTCGCGGAATGTGCGGAAAACTACATCGCATTTCGTGTTTTACGAGATGCGTTGTAGTGAAAAACTCC
>CAVFYC010000074.1:0-10690 GCA_963626585.1 Christensenellaceae bacterium Phil1
ATTTAAATTAGATGCGGCGGAATTTAAATTTGGTGGCCCGGAGTTTTTCTGAGATGCCGTGTAGTTTATTCCACAAATATTTTCCGTGTTTCGGCGGCTGATTTCAGGATATAAACTCCCTTTGGCAATTTGCCGTGAAGGCTTCCGAGGGTTGCGTTTCCAAGGAGTTTCACTCCCGATACGGCGTATACGTCATACACAGTCGCATTTCCGCCGTTTATCTTCTCGATGCCTACCGGATTTTCGGCTTTTATCACGAGCGGGGCGGCACTTATATAATTGTCGGCCTGAGATGTGATTTGCAATGTGAGGTTCTTTTCCGTGGGGAAGCCTCCCATGTCTACGCTTGTGCCGGTAAGGATTTGCGAATACAGGGACTGTTCGCCGCCAAAGGCTTCGAGCTTGTAACTTGTGGCGTTTTCCACTTCGCTCCAACGGGCTATAAGCGACGACACATCGGAATTGGGTTCAACCGCAAGGCTCTGGGGCGCGGGCAGAATGCCTTCGGCCATATATACAAACGACACAATTCCGCCGGTATCGGTTATGCACGTGAGATAGCGGTTCATCTTGTCGCCATTGTACTGCTGAAAATTCGGCACAGTGGTATCGCGCAACGCAGTGTTGCCTGTAAGTCCCGGGAAAAGGTCTCCCTGATAGTCGGAAGGCGTTGCCTTGCTTTCAATCTTGGTGTCGTTGTCGGCGGGAATGAACGTCATTCGTTTGTGAGAGTTATTCACATTCACAGTGTTGCTTGTCCAAGCCGATTTGTTGTAGTCTACGTGGGTTATAAACATACCTGAGCCGAGCGTGCTCGGATACCATGTAGACGACTGGCGGTTTTCGAGGATATAATATTCGTTGCCGGTAGCATCGTTGGGGTTGAGAATATAATAAGCATTCTCTTTGTTGGAACCGAGAGCGTTGATATGCACAATCTGCGGCTCGGCAACAAGCGTATCTATGTCGAGCCAGCCCATGAAATTCTTTTCGTATGCAGTATATCCCACGGGAATCGTACCATTCGACCAATATTGTCCATAATCCATGATGCTCCACCACGACATAGCCACGGTGCTCGAAGAACCATAGGTGTTGTAGAAATCAGGTAGGTTGAGAAAATGCGAAAACTCGTGGCAGAAAGTTCCGATGCCCTCAATCTGGGCCACGGTGTCGCGTTTCGTTGCGTCTTCGGCGTTTTTCTTCAGCACGGGCACCAATTCGCTTGTAACGAGAAAGGAACTGATTTTTGTGTTCGACGTTGTGATGCTGCGCAGATAGAAGCTCGCCCACACGGCGTCCTCTTCCCAAGACGAATGTTCGCCATATCCGGCAAACAAGATGCCCAGCATTGGCACCGTGCCGTCGTCGCCGTTGTATTTTGAAAAGTCAACGCCTTTTGCCTCTGCGAGGGTAACTGCCTCGCTCACCATCTCGTTCACACGCGCATCGTTCAAGTTTCCGCTATGTGCGCCGTAGTATGCACGGGGGTGCGACAGCGTAACAACAGTACAGATGTCAAACGAAGGACTGTATATGCCGTTGCTCTGGGCTATGAAATAATCGCGCACACTTCCGTGGGCGCCGTTCCCGGAAAAGCCCTCCTCGTTGTATTGCCTTGTGAACGTATCCACGGGATTGGTTATCGAAAATTTCACATCGGAATATTCCACCAGCACAATGGGAAATTTCGGTTCTCCCTTGGGCAAATCGCTTCGTCCCAAGCTTTTTGTTTCATACAAGCTGCGGCTCTGTGCGCTTTTTGCCTGAACTTCGAGCTCCGTGATGGCATTTGCGGAAACCCACTGACGCTCCTCGACGCTGCGCCCCGGCTCGTCGTGGGCCGTGCGTGCCGAAACAGTCCAATTATCTCCGTCGTAGCCCGTAGCATAACAATATATATTGCCATCACACCGCACAATGTATCCGTCAGTTGTGGCATAATACGAAATATGTTCGTCGCCGCCCCTCACGAGAGTGAGTTCCGTGCCGTCGGGCTGGGATACAGTAATGCGAAACCTGAGTGCCGGCGATGCGAAAGCCGTTGTAAATGCAATGATGCTGACTAAAAGAATGTATAACTTTTTCATTATCCGTTTATTTTGAGGCAAAGTTAAGAAATTATTCCTTATCGTAGAAACGACACGGGGTGTAGTGATAACCATATCTATATATCGTAAAAACGATAACCGATATTATTTAAACGATGTCTGACATTATTTGAATAATGTCAGACATCGTTTTCGCGAGATACTGTGTCGGTTTTTTCGCAAGCCACAAAACGCCGCCAACATGCCGCAACAGCCGCCGCCAAAGGCATTTAATCGGACAAACATCGCCGTATTCCCGTTTTTTTCTTACCTTTGTCGCAACCATGTCTCCCGTATTTAAGACGATACTCGTTATAGCCTTAGCCGCAATGCCAATGTTTCAGCTTGCGGCAAATGGAATTTGCGCTGCGGCCGACACCGCGAAAGCCTCCGACGCAGATGATTCAAACCGCTATACGATGCGTTCGAACATGATAGGCATCGGAGGAACAAACCGACTGGAAACATATCTCTCGCCCTTTGAGTACAAAGGAACGGAACTGCGTTTCATGCACGAATCAATGCGTCTCACAAAAATGAAAGGCGGGCGAATTAGCACGCAGCAGTTTTTTGAGGGAAACATAAGCCACTCCAAAAGCCCTACCGACGATGCAAGCTATCTGGCAGGCGACTTTGAATGGCGCATAGCCTGGCACTACAATTGGCAACCCCTTCCAGGATTGCGTTTGCTTGCCGGCGCACAAACGGGAGCAAGCATCGGAGGAGTTTACAACACCCGCAATGGCAACAATCCCGCACAGGCGAAACTTTCTGCCGACATTGCGGCGTCGGGCATGGCTATCTATCGTTTCCCTTTGCTGGGCCGCACGTTCTCGGCGCGCTACCAATTCGACATGCCTTTGGTGGGGTTGATGTTTTCTCCCGCATTCGGACAATCATACTACGAGATATTCTCGCTTAACCATTACGACAACAACGTATGTCCCACATGGTTGGGCAACGCTCCCACTTTCCGCAATCTGCTCACGCTCGACGCACCGCTCGGAAGCGGCACACTGCGCATTGGCTGGCGTTGCGACATAAGGCAGAGCCATGTAAACCAACTCAAAAGCCATGCGTGGAGCAATTTGTTCATGATAGGCTACGTGAAACACTTCCGGCTCATGAAAAGAGGGGACAACGGCAGCAACAAAACCATTCTGTAAACAATGAAACGCCTGCTACCTTGCCTGATATTCGCCATTGCGGCGCTTGCGTCGTGCATCACAGAAGATGTGCCCGACAACACGCTCACGGGAAACTTTGAAAGTTTGTGGAAAACCATAGACCAGCATTATTGTTTCTTTGAAGAGAAAAACGAGCTCTATGGCGTGGACTGGGACGAGGTACATGCGCGCTACAAGGCCCAACTTTCGCCGGCTATGACCAATGACCAGTTGTTTCAGCTCTGCGGGAAAATGCTTGCCGAGCTTCGCGACGGACACGTGAACCTTACGGCTTCGCACGACATGGCCCGCTATTGGAAATGGTTTGAGGACTATCCCACCAACTACAGCGATTCGATTGAACGCATATACCTCGGAACAGATTACTATACGACTTGCGGAATGAAATACCGCATTCTGCAAAAAAACATAGGCTACATCCGCGTTCCTTCGTTTGAGAATTCCATCGGCAGCGGCAACCTTAGCGAGATTTTCCGCACTTTCGCGCTTTGCAGCGGGGTTATCGTAGACGTGAGAAGCAACAGCGGCGGAATGTTGAGCTCTGCCGAAAAACTGGCATCGGGATTCGTAAACTCCAAGACCCTCGCCGGATATATCAGACACAAGACGGGCAAGGGGCACTCCGATTTCTCCGACATGAAAGCCGTTTATGTAAATCCCACAAACGGTGTGAGGTGGCAGAAACCCGTGGTGATTCTCACCAACCGCAACACCTACAGCGCGGCAAACACTTTTGTGATGTATATGAAGGGCATTACCGATGCTACAATCGTGGGCGACAAAACGGGCGGCGGCGGCGGAATGCCGTTCAACTCCGAAATGCCAAACGGATGGAGCATAAGATTTTCGGCATGCCCCATGTATGACACGCAAAAGCAATGCGTGGAAGACGGAATAGAGCCCGACACAAAAGTAAACATCACAAGCGACGACTATCAGCGCGGAGTCGACACCATAATCGAGGCCGCTATAAAGATATTGCTCGCCAAATAAACGGCACTGCGCTTTGCCGTTTGCAAAAGGCTTTGTAAATTTGCAACTCCAAACTTAAATGCACCTGTGGCGGAATTGGTAGACGCGCCAGACTTAGGATCTGGTGTCTCGCGACGTGAAGGTTCGAGTCCTTTCAGGTGTACGGATTTTTCAAGAGCCGGCAGTTCACTCCCAGAACCGCCGGTTTTGTTTTTCCCCAGCACCCCGTTTTCACGCATTTCAACATCAAAAAAACTACAACGCATCTCGTGTTTTACGAGATGCGTCGGAATTTAAATTCCGACGCATCTAATTTAAATTTGGTGGCCCGGAGTTTTTGCGAGATGCCGACACCGAAAAAACAAGCGGGACACGCCTTTCGCAATGTCCCGCCCAACATATAACAATAAACATTTTATCAGCAAGTTACCAGCCCGCATCTTTCCAACCGGCCGCTTCATACCATTCGGTAAGGGAGAAGCATTGGTTGAGGTCGCCGAAAATGCAGTTTCCGGCATTGCGCGAATAAATCATCTGGGGCACAAACGCCGAGATAGCGCAATAGTCGGTATGGTCTACGGGCAAATAAATTTCGTTGCCCCTACGGTCTTCGCCTACATAGAATTGGGTTGTGCCGTTATAGTATGTAATGCAATTTTCGAGTACTTTTCGCCATTCCGCATATTGGTCTTCAGACAAAATCTTGTGCATGGCGGAAGAAAAATCATAGAAGTGAGGACGATAAAAACTGCTCCATTCGTAAAGGGAATAGTAGGTAACGTCTGTCATGTCGGGCCAATTATATACGGTGTCCTTGTCAGCATTCACGCTATATGCCGGAATTTGCGCGAGGCAACGTTTGGTGGCTTCGGCAAGGGTTTCAAGCTCCGAAGTCTTCACGCAAGAAACAACCATACCGAAGTCGTAGTAAGCATTCGACGATGGAAGCGTGGTGAGATACGTGTAATACGACGCAGCAATCTGCGAAGGATCTTCGGCAAACAACCCGTCGCGCACAAGACTCGTATAGTTTCCGCCGATAGCAGGAGTGGAAATCGGGGAAGCTATTACATAATCCGTGGCATTGCGGAGAGCGTAATCCACTTCAATACATTGCATCATACAAGAGTCGAAGAAAATATATTTCGGGTGTATTCCGCTTTCCTCAATGGCCTGCGCCATGTCTGAGATGTCCATGGTGTAGCCGTAGTTGCCGTTTACGTCCTGATCGGTAGCCATATTGCCGCCCTGACCTACGTCAAGGCCGAAACTCTTTACGCTCACGCTTGAATAATCCTTGCTCCACGACGGCACCCAACCGTCGCTGTGCGACCACATCACCAGGCCGTAACTCTCGGAAGGGTAATTGGATTTCGTCCATTCGAGGAGTTCCTGCAAAACTCCCGCATCGCTCGAATTTACATCAGAGGCGTAGCTGCGAACAAGCTGCGGGGACGTGCAACCTTTGTAGAGACGGTAAACGCGCGGCTTCTGGGCATCGTCAACAAAGAGAAGAATCTGATCGCGAGCGTTCATAAATTGCGTGCCTGCCATAAGTTCCGTAGAATCTCCCTTGTTGAAATTCTTGTAACCAAGCGAATTTTGCGCATTTACATACATCACCACCGTGCGGCGGATTGTAGTTTTGTCTGTCCCCTTATTCTTTCCTCCGCTATCGCTGCTGCACGAAACAACAACCGACATCAGCAACAACACAAGGAACCAAGGGACAATTATTCTGAATTTCATTTTCACACTCTGCTTTTAGGGATTCTTTTTATAGGGCTCGGACAAAAAGACAACCTCTTTGTATCCGAAAGAAACAAACATCGATTCAAACTGACGGCGTATGTTTTCGGCAGCAAGGGCCGTCTGCGCTGCGGTAAGGTTTCGGCGCAACATCGCCTTGCGTGCCTTTTGATACAACGCCTCATTTGCTTCTTCGTTCCACGCACCTTTTTCGTAGAACGTGCGGGTGCGGGCCTCGTCAATAAAGTCGGGATTTAAAATCTTAACCTTGGGCAAACTTAGAAAAGCCGTGTCGCCTTTCACCACAAGCCATTTTGGGGGCGCGTCCTTCAAGTCTATTCCCAATATAATCCGTCCGTGAAAAATCTTTATGAGATGTTTGTCGCCCAAGATATGCTCTTCAACCGAATCAACCAGCTCCTCGCACGAAATATTCAAGGCCTCCCATTGACCAATTGCCTTGATTTGCGTAACATGATTGACCGTTTTTCCAATATGCTCGGTATGGGTGATTTTTACGTCAGACGTTGTGCCGACACGATGCACGAAAAACACCGCCACAACAATTATCGCCGCCACAAGAAACACGTAAGGATAGCGCACTACGAATGAAAACAATTTGCAAACCAGGAAAAACGGCACGCTCCACAACATATTCCACCGGCTGCGCCTGCGAGTTTGTTTTGCCTGGCGTCTAATCTCTTCGAAATTCGATTTAATCTCCGTTCCCATGCTATTTCTTCAAAAGATGTTCGATATCAGCCCAACGAAGTATGGTTCTGTCGCTCACGGCAGGGCGGAATTCAATCGTGATGTCGCTTTCCGCATATCCCATCTGGCATATAATCGGAACGAGCACCGATGCAGCATTTTTTCGGGCGGCTTCCACAATTCCGAGGTCAGGTATCGCCGCCACGATACTGTCCATGCCTTGTCTTGTATACGCTTCGATTTCTTCCTGTTTGAAGTTTGAGCGCAACGGGGATACGACCTTTTTCACCCCCTTATGGTCCACTTTTGACGCGCTGACCGTTATGTCGGGATCTGGAAGGATTACAGTAATTTTTTTGCCGCGCCGCCTGATGTTTTTCTCGCTGAAATTTGCAAAATCAACGTATCCGCGCAAAGTTACATCAATTGGAATTGCGATTTTGCGGTCTCCCACAGAAATTTCCTTGCTGAAAGTTTGCGAGAAAAGCTTTCCGCGCACCACGATGCGGTCGTCAAAAGTAACTATCTTGTGCACCTTGTATTCCGCAGTAGCCAGCCGGGCGCAATTAGATATGTTGTCGTAAAGAATTGCTGCCGTATCGATTGCCGCCGCTGCGCTTTCCGTTTTTTCGGGAAGCGTTGCATTTTCGCCGTCGTGCCCGCAAGAAACGACCACAAGCATTGCGGCAAAAAGCATAAGGCGCATTGTTTTTCGGATACTGCTTCTCATCTATTATATATGCCTCTAAAGATATTATATATGCCACTAAAGATAATCCACAAGCACTTTAAGCGAGCCGGCATCCTTCCAACTCCATTTTCTGTTCTTCATAAGTTCCTTGAAGTCGGCTTTCTTATCGTCGCGGACGTGTTTCTTAATGATTTTCTCGGCTGCCGGAAAAGTTTCGCCGTTTACAATAAAAAAATACTCCGTTTTCAGTGGCCACGAGTCGCCCTCGCCGTTGGCCCAATAGTCCGCATTCGTATCGATAAAAAGGTTGAATTCGGGAAGGTCAAGGAACGTAGAATTTTTTCCCGTGCTTGCGTCCTTGCGCATCTGCGCCAAATCGATTGTTGTTACCTCTGTAAGGAAAATTTCGCCTTTTCTCGCCAAAACTTTCCCCATTTGATTTTCACCTGTACGGCGATAAAGGGCGTCGTTGAACGTTACGAATATCACTCCGAACAGATTTGCTTTCATCACGGTGCTGTCTTTTTTGTAGAGCAACGAAGCGTCTTTCAAAAAGATATTGGCCTTGTAGATTTTGTCTTTGCCAAAAGCAAACTCTATCTTGGCATCCTGAAAATCTTTATAGACAAAGGGAATCTTGGAACGCTTCTCCACTTGCGCTTGTTGGGCATACAAATTTGCCGAAAGCATTGCCACAAATAATGATAGGATTACTTTTTTCATTTCACAACAATAGTTTTGAATGCAATATTATGAATTTTCGGCGACATAGGACGCGGCGCGGCAGAAATTCGTGGGAATTTGCTAATTTTGCGCTGAAATTTCGACACATACAGATGAAAGACTACGTATATTCGGCGCACAAAGAAGAGACTGCCATATTGGTGGGACTCACTACCGAAAGACAGACCGAAAAAAAGACCGAAGAATATCTCGACGAGCTTGAATTTCTCGCCGAAACCGCTGGCGCACACACGGTGAAGCGTTTCACGCAAAAGATAGTGCAGCCCCACGCCGTTACATACGTGGGAACGGGAAAACTTGAAGAGATTGCGGCTTACATACAGGCCGAAGCCGATGAGGGACGGGAGATAAGCATGGCGATATTCGACGACGAACTTTCGGCAAAGCAGATACGCAATATTGAAAAGGCTTTGCAGGTAAAGATACTCGACCGCACATCGCTGATACTCGACATATTTGCGATGCGTGCCCAGACTGCAACTGCCAAGACGCAGGTAGAACTTGCGCAATACAAATATATGCTTCCGCGTCTGCAACGAATGTGGACTCACCTCGAACGTCAGGGCGGCGGCTCGGGAAGTGGCGGCGGCAAAGGCTCGGTTGGTTTGCGCGGCCCGGGAGAAACGCAACTCGAGATGGACCGCCGTATAATTCTCAACCGCATGGCGTTGCTCAAACGTAGGCTTTCGGAAATCGACCGTCAGAAAACAACGCAACGAAGTGGGCGCGGCAGAATGATTCGCACGGCTCTCGTGGGATATACCAACGTGGGAAAGAGCACGATAATCAATTTGCTTGCAAAGGCTGAGGTTTTCGCTGAAAACAAGTTGTTTGCCACGCTCGACACAACGGTTAGAAAAGTTGTGATAGAGAACCTCCCGTTTTTGCTTTGCGACACTGTGGGATTTATACGCAAGATTCCCACCGACCTCGTGGATTCTTTCAAAAGCACGCTTGACGAGGTGAGGGAGGCTGACCTTCTAATTCATGTGGTAGACGTTTCCCACCCTGACTTTGCCGAGCAAATCGATGTGGTAAACAAGACTCTCGGCGATTTGGGCTGTGCCGAAAAACCTACAATCATTGTTTTCAACAAGGTTGACGCTTACGAATGGGTGGAAAAGGAGGCTGACGACCTCACTCCTGCCACTGCCGAAAACATATCGCTTGGAGAATTGCAGAAAACGTGGATGGCGAAAATGGGAGGCGACTGCATTTTCATTTCGGCCAAGCAGCGCACAAACATCGACGAGTTCCGGCAGATGCTGTACGACAAGGTGCGCTACCTTCACGTGCAAAAATATCCCTACAACGATTTCCTTTACCAGAAATACGAGGAAGAATAAACTTTATAGGGTTCTTCCCTCAAACCTCACGTTATAGGCGTCGCCGTTGTAGTTTGCGCCAACAATATACTGCATGGCGGTAGGCGAAAAACGGTCTTCGTAGAAATAATGGCAATGCCCGCAAAGTATTGCCTTTAATTTTTTCTGCTCTTTAAGCCATTTAATGAACTCCAAGGTGGGTTTGTCTGCCCTCTGCTGTACGCCGCGGTTGCGCCATTGTTGGTCGGCGGGCAAACTGGAGTCGCTCGGATATTTCGACGTTACGCTCAGCGGGGCGCCGACAACGTATGCCGCATGGTTGCCGTTGGCTTTAATGGCATATTCGCAGTGTTTCTCTGTGTATAGCGGCACATGGCAGAGCATCACAACGGGCAGTCCTTTTTTCATTTCCTGTTCCATTTGTTCGTGCTGGCGCTCGGTGATGTTGTAGTATACGTCGTCGATTGCCACGAAGTTCACACCGTTGACCACCTTTGAGGCAAACGAAAGATTGTTAGGGAAAACTTCCTGCACCTGTGAGTAGCTTTGCTGTTTGTAAGCCTCGTCTTCGAGTGCCTCGCCCACATATTGCGAAAACTCATGGTTCCCGGCCGCAGCCAAAAGGTTTTCGCCCAACACATGCTCGGCAACGCAATCAAGGTTTGCCTCGCTCGTAAAATCTATAAGGTCTCCCGTATGAATCAGCATCTGTCTGTTTAGGCGCGCATGGCTTATTGCCGCGTCGAGATAGTGTTCCGCATGCGGAAAGAAGCGCACTCTGCCGGCAGCAAGTTTGATTTTGCGCTCATTGTCGCGGTTGTCGGCAAGCGCAAGATGGGTGTCGGAAATATGGAGTGCCGAGAAAGCCTCCTCACATTCCAATTTTATTGTGATGTTCCTTATATTGAGCGGAGCCAGCGGGCGCGGACGGCGAGTGTCGTCGGTTGCGGCATGCAGGCTGGTGGGCAAAAAAGGCGTGGCTGCCATTGAGGTCAAAATCTCAAGAAATCTTCTGCGTTTCATATCCGATGCTTTAATGAGAGTGTGGGTTAATCCTCGCAAAGTTAGCAATAATAACAAAACTACGGGCTTTGAAGGCTTCGTAATTTCCCAAAAAAATGTCCCCGTGTTTGTCGTTGAAAATCAGCCTTGTCGAATCGTCAAAATTCCGCCGCATCTAATTTTTACGAGATGCGTCGGAATTTAAATTTCATGGCCCGG
>CAVFYC010000075.1:0-3844 GCA_963626585.1 Christensenellaceae bacterium Phil1
AAAACGAAAAAACGCTATATTTGCGTGCAACAATAAAACATTTTGGCCATGGAACAACAGGCTTATCTATATGGAGCGTCTGTACAAGGAATACAAAAGTTCATTTTTCAGACAAACAAATTGAAAGATATCATTGGAGCAAGCGATATCGTAAAAAAAGTTTGCGATGATATCTTTAAGTCAGTGTGCGATGAAAATAAAGCAGAGCTAATAGTTAATGCTGCAGGAAACATAAAATGTATCTTCCACGATGAAAATGCTTGCCGCAAAGTAGTGCTGCTTTTCCCGAAAAAAGTTAGAGAGATAGCAGCCAATATCACTATAAGTCAAGCAGTTGTAAAACCCCAAATGGGGGGGGTAATTTTAAAACTGCCCTAAACGAATTAGAAAAGAAACTTCACGCGCAGCGCAACAAACCGGCAAAAAGCCTTACCACTGGTCTTATGGCTATGGAGCGGGCAAGAACTACCGGACTTCCCGCCGTAAAGGAAAAAGATCACGAATTTCTTGACGAATGCACACTTGTAAAAAGATATGGTATAAACAATAGTTATTCTCAAACAGGGAAACAGACTCTGCAACTTTGCGGGAAACTATTTGGACGCGAAGTTTTATGTTCGGAGATTATCTTTGACCCTAAAGATCTTACAAATAACAACAATTGGATTGCTATTGTTCATGCCGATGGCAATGGATTGGGAAACATTGTGGCCGAAAAGGTGAATTCTCCTGAGGAACTTAGACAATTTTCCCTATCTCTTGACGAAGCCACAGAGGCGGCTGCACAAAAGGCTTGCTCTGAAATAGAAAGCATGGGCAAACCTCCATACGACATTCCTTCTATTCGTCCTGTGGTTTTAGGAGGCGATGACCTCACTATTATATGTCGCGGCGACATTGCCGTGGATTTCACCAATAGTTTCCTTAAACATTTTGAAGAGGAAACCGCAAAGAAAATTGGTAAAAGACTTACGGCATGTGCTGGCATCGCATTCACAAAATCATCGTTCCCATTTTTTTACGGCTACAATCTTGCGGAAGTCCTTTGCGATATAGCAAAAAAAGATGCAAAAAGCAAAGAAATGAGTCATGACGGAATCATTCCCTCCTGCCTAATGTTTCATAAAATACAGAGCAGTGTTGTGGAAGAATTCGAAAGCATTCGCAAAAAGGAACTTACAGCCGTAGACAATAACATTTCCTATCAATTCGGACCTTATTATTTGGAAGAGCAAGACGGCAAACGTTGGACTATTGAAAAACTTCAAGAAAATGTGATGCTACTTTCGCAAAACGAAAAGGACTCTTGCAAAAACAATATCCGACAATGGCTCACCGACATGGCTTATGATGTAGAGGCTGCAAAACAAAGGAAAGCACGCTCTCTTTGTATTCTAAACGAGGGGGCAAAAAATCTTTTCGAGGAGGCTACAAAAATCACCAGCCACCAATTCAATGGAAATAAACAGGCATGTGTGCCTGCCTATGATTTGCTTTCCCTCCATACCGTTTTATACCAGAACACAAAATAACAGCTATGAACGAGAATTTGCATACCATAAATTATACCATCACCTTTTACTCTCCATGGCATTGCGGTTCCGGACTTTCGGCTGGGGCTGATGTTGACGCGCTTGTGGTGAAAGACGAAAACGGCATGCCTTTTGTGCCGGGTAAAACGCTAAAAGGTCTTATACGCGAAGCTATTGAAAATTATATAAGCATGAGTTCCGACACAGAAGAAGACATTGTTAAAACTGTAGAAAAGACATTCGGAAGAATATGCGACAACACAAATGAAAGCACCATGGGTAGCGCACATTTCAGTAACGCTGTGCTTTGTCTACGAGAATACAACGCTATAGTGGGAAACAATTTGCAGAAATATCTGTACAGTAAACTCACGACAACAGCAATTGACGATAAGGGCATTGCAAAAGACCATAGTTTGCGCAGCGAAGAAGTGGTTGTGCCTTGCACTCTTTACGCAGACATTACAGGAGTGCCAGAAAACATTCACGAGATATTGACAAAAAGTTTCGGATTAATAAAACGCTTGGGGCAAAAGCGCAACCGCGGACTCGGCCGATGCGACATAAAGGAAGGAGGCGAACTATGAAAGTTTTGAAATTTGAATGCACACTGCGTTCCAACGTAATCCTCAATCAAAGTACTGCTACCGAGGGAGCAAACGCAACACTCGATTTCATTCCGGGCAATTGTTTCTTGGGTATAGTAGCTAAACATTATAAAGATTTCAAAGACGAAGCCCTTGAGGTTTTTCACAGCGGTAAAGTGAGATTCGGCGATGCTCACCCAGTTTGTATTGGACACGAAAATATTCGCGCCCTTCACGTTCCTGCTGCAATTTTCTATCCCAAGCAAAAAGACTTGAGCGAGTGTTATGTATTCCATCTCTACGACCGCGACAAAGATAAGGAAGACAATGGTCGTCCACAGCAACTTAAACAATGTCGCAATGGATACTATGCTTTTGAAGAACAGCAAGCATTCCACGTTAAAACAGAGAAATCGTTTGCTGTGAAGTCGGCATATGACAGAGAATTACGCCGGGCAAAAGACGAGGAAATGTATTGCTACCAATCCCTAAATAAAGGTGCACGCTTTTTATTTGAAGTGGAAATCGACGAGGATAATATTGCTGACAAAATCAAGAATTTTCTCATTGGCGAACATTATATAGGTAGGTCGCGCTCCGCACAGTACGGCACAGTCTATATACAAGAGCACAACTACGAGAATATACCTTCGGAAAAGAATCAGACTGACTTCGTTACGGTATATGCTGACGGCCGGCTCATATTCCTTGCACCCGATGGCGAAACCACATTCCGTCCAACGGCAGACATGCTTGGAATTCCAGGGGGAGTTATAGATTGGGAGCATTCACAAATACGTACTTTCCAATATGCTCCGTGGAATGGGCTGCGCTCCACGCGCGATACTGACCGTTGCGGAATCGAAAAAGGCAGTGTGTTTGTGGTGAAATGTTCACAAACAATAGATTTCACTTCAAAGTATATTGGGAGTTATCAAAACGAAGGCTTTGGGAAAGTCATATACAATCCTTACTTCCTTAAAAGCAATGGTAAAAACGGGAAAACTTCTATCAATTTTATGCCTTCCACCCTAGGCACATGCTGCCAAGAAAATAAAACTCCATCGAATGATACTCCTGCAATAACAGGCGATACTCCTCTGCTTAAATTTATCTTGCAGAAGAAAGAAGAAGACAAAACCAATAACAAAATTTACGAACAAGTAAACAGTTTCGTAAAAAGCCATTCTGAGAAATTTCGCAACGATGAAAAATTCGCCGCTCAATGGGGACAAATCAGAAATATAGCTATGCAATCCCATATAAATATTAAGGAAAAAGTTATATGTTATATTGGGCATGGAGTAGCTGAAGAAAAATGGAGGAAAAACAAGCGTAAAGATATACTTGAAAAGTTTATGGCGAAATTCGATGATAAACATATTGCAAAAGTTTTAATCAACCTTGCTTCAGAAATGGCAAAGAAATGCAAATAAGAACATGAAACAGAACGCGCTATACCCCTATCGACATATTGCCAGAATAACTTTAGAGGCAGAGAGTCCAATCGCTGTAGGTACAGGAAAAAAATCTATTGAGACTGACGCACCTGTCGCAATAGACATAAATAGTCTACCTTTTATTCCTGCCACTTCCATTGCTGGTGTTTTGCGTCATGCCGTTGGAGACAATACAGAAAAATTCTTCGGCTTTCAAAAAGCAGACAACGGCGAAGGTTCTAAAATAATTTTCACCGATGCCGTAATGATTGGTGTAGACGGAAAA
>CAVFYC010000075.1:3911-10580 GCA_963626585.1 Christensenellaceae bacterium Phil1
AAGTTCGACAATGAAATCGTTTATAAAGGCACTCGCTTCTCCTTTGAAATGGAAATGGTGGCAAATGAAAACGCTACTGAACCTTTCAACGAATTCATCACAAAACTTTATGACAACACGTTCCGTATTGGTAGCGGTACATGTAAAGGATACGGCAAAATAAAAATCGTAGAATGCCTGACAGCTACCTTGGATTTGAGGAATGCTGATGACTTACAAAGCTATATTTCTAAATCATCAGATCTTTCCCAAGATTGGAATCGCTTCAGCTCCATTTCGTTTAATGAGACACAAAACAAGGATTGGTCTAAATATTCTTTGGCTTTGAGTCCCGAAGATTTCTTCTTTTTCGGTTCTGGACTCGGAGATGAAAATGCCGACGATATTCCGGTAACAGAAAACATTATACTTTGGTCAAACAATAAACCTCGGTTCTCAAGCAAACGAGTACTCATTCCTGCTTCTTCTGTAAAAGGTGCAATCTCCCATCGCACAGCTTACCATTACAACAGATTGAAAAGGTTTTTCACCGGTAATGAGAATGCAAGGACAAACGATGACAACGAGGCTGTAGCTGCAATTTTCGGAGTTTCTGGTAATGGGAAATCGAGTAATCAAATCAAACGCGGTAATATCATAATAAGCGATATAATTGGAAATGATTTGACAAAAGAAAAACAAAAAACATTCTTCCACATCAAAAACGACTATTTCACTGGAGGCACTATTCCTGGCGCACTGTTCCAAGAAAGAAGTGTTTACGGAAAAGACGATGTTTACAAACTTGAGATTCTTGTAAGGAAAAATGCGATTGAAGACGAAAACATACGCAAGGCATTTGAGCAAAGTCTAACCGATATCTGCAATGGGCTTTTGCCACTTGGTGGAATTGTAAACAGAGGAAACGGAATTTTCAAAGGAGAAATCTTAAAAAACTAAACATCATGGAAACAATAGAAAAGGCAAAATACGAAGGTTATCTTTGGTATAGCGACAAAAAATCACCGGAAGTTTTTCGAGGAGACAAGGAAATCTGTTTTGAACTTGACGACAGAAAAAATCCGTTTGTCATTGAAGGTAACCTTTGGAATGGAGAAAAGCGTATTTCTATAATGATAAAATACGTAGACGGCAAATATATTGTGCGCCACACCAATGTTTCTCCCCAAGAAATTAATGGGATAAACGAACAGTATTTAGATTATTTTGATGAGAATGCTATTGCCACTTCTCCCAAGACATTCATTGCCCATAGAATCGAAGGGGTAAGCGGATTAAAGTTCTTGCAATATTGGCGTGCCGAAAAAGACGAATTTTGTGAAGGCATGAATGTTTTACAGCCTGCCGAATTGGTTTTCATTGGTTTCAACAAAAAATAGGAGGAAAGGATATGAGTATATCATCACCATATAATTTTGTGCCGCTCAACAAGTATGTTTATACTCCCGATTGGGCTAATTTAGTTTCACAGGACATTCCTTTTGAAGACGGTGAAGACGGTTGGATTGAAATTGTTTGGAAAAACTACTCGCCGCTTTGTATTCGCGATGCCTCTGAAAAAGGGGAAAAGGGAAACGAAGACAAAAACGACAAATCACCGCTACATTCCGTGCGAATAAAAGACAGCGAAGGTTTTTGGCGTTATTTCATTCCGGGCTCAAGTATAAAAGGAATGATACGTAGCATTATGAGCGTGATGAGCTACGGCAAAATGGAACAATACGACAACAAATCGTTCGGGCACAGAGAAATTCCCAAGGCTGAATATCGAAATAAAATGTCCAACGCCAAATTTGGTTGGCTTAAAAAGGAAGATGATGAAAAATATGTCTTGTATCCGTGTAGCGATAGTGCTGAAAAGATTACTATCAAAGACTTAGAAAAACTCTACCCGGGATACAACGAAGAAAAGAGTGCGTGGAAGCGCAACGAAAAGATAAACAATAACACTTTTCCCTATTACGAAAAAGAAGGAATAAAATACCGCATTTTCGCTACTGGGAAAATGGACAACAAAAAGCATGAACTTCTCATTCCTTGCAACAAAGAGGGCAAAAAGATTGTTTCTAAATCCGTAAAAGATTCGTTTTTTACAATCTATGAAGTAACGCCAGACTTCGAACATTATCGCGAAATGCTTGAAGCCGGCGAAGAAATTCCCGTAAGTTTCACAACTGATCGCCAAAACGAGATATCGGCCATAGGCATGGGCAAGATGTTTCGCTATCCTTATAAAAACGACATCAATACTCTGGTCAGAAACTCCCAAGACCCTCTATCCTACGAGGGCAAGCGCGACTTGTGTGAAACCATTTTTGGTTGGGCTGAAAAACAAGACAGCATGAAAGGCCGGGTACAGATTAGCAACGCATTCATGGTGGAAGGATGCAAATGCGAAATGCAGGAAGTAAAAGGTGTGTTTGGTGAGCCAAAACCTTCGTTCTTTCCTTTTTATATAATGCAAGATGGCATTAAGTATAAAACGTATGACGATGGTGAAAAAATAAGCGGACGCAAGTTTTACCGAATTCATAAAGGAAGCTCCACAATGCCACCGCCAAAGGGAAACAAGGAAGACAATAAAGTAGAAACATGTTTTATTCCTATCCCTGAGAACAAGCATTTTTTAATGCGTATCAACATTCACAATCTTCGCAAAGTGGAAATCGGGGCGTTACTTGCAGCTATCACATTCAACCATACCGAAGGTACATTCCACAATATCGGTGCGGCAAAAGGATTCGGATACGGGAAAATAAGATGCGAAGAGATAACATTGAATGGGCTAAAATTCAAAGAAGAAGAATATCTCAAAGCATTCGAAAAGGAAATGGCTGTTTTCGCTAAAGAAAAACTCAATGAGTCGTACACATCTTCTAATTCAATCCAAACTTTGATTGGCATTGCTTCGGAACACCGCGACGAGGACGTTCGGCAAATGGAAATGGAAAATGCCCAAAGAGGCAATGAATTCGAAAACTGCAAGAACAATTTTGAAACACTCAAAGAACCAGGGCGCAGAATGAACAACTACGTTAGTCGTAAAGACGAGTTCAAAGCCAAGCATAAGAAAGAGTTTGAAGAGATTCTGAAAACACTTGAAAATCCATGCTTTAAAGAACGTCTAAACGATGTCAGACATAATTTAAATTCCAAGGCATCTAATTTAAATTATATCAGACCTAGTTTTGACGACAAGGCATCTTGTGAAGAAAGCATCAAAAACCAGCTTGTAGACATCGACAACAGCATCGCAGAAATCGAAAACCTTGTGCGCGAAATCGACAATTCCAAAAATATTCTTGTACGCTTGATATACGAAATGAAAAGCCAAGACATCGACCATGCTGAAGAAACGGAATGGCGAAGGATTTTCGAGGAAACAATACAGACCCTCAACGACGAAAAAACAGATTTGACAGCCAAGAAAGAAGAACTCATTAAAACATTAAAGGTTCAAAGAGGACTTGATGCCATTCTTAACGAGAAATATCCCAACAAAGACGAATACAAAATAAACGAATGGAAAGTTTGTAGGCAAAGAATCGAAAAATGGCAAAGAGACAAAGGACTTGGCAAAGATTCAAACGAATTGACTCCTGAAGAAATCAATGCTGTAAAGAGTGCTGTAACCAGACTTTACCTTAATCCACATAAAAAGGAAAAGAAAGATTTTACAGACTTCAACAGCAACATTTGGGAAAGCATCTGTAAATACATTTCCACGCAAGAAGCCGAGAAAATATTTCATAACCGGTAATTCTAATACCATTCCGGAATGACAGACAGATATATTGAAACCCTGTTGGTGAGATTCAAAAATCCCATCAGCCATAGAGAGTTACCCTTTCTTCGTGGCGCGATAGTCAATGCCATTGGACGTAAAAACGTTTTGCTGCACAACCATGTTGAAAACGGGCTAAGATACAGCTATCCCTTGATTCAGTATAAGCGAATAGGAGGTTGCGCAGCCATTATGTGCATAACCGACGGCGTAAAAACGATTGACAAATTTCTCGAAAGCAGCAACAGGATTGTAAACATCGGACGCCGTGAAAATGTAAACCTTGAAGTGGAGAACATCGACCGAAATGTGTTCTGCTTCGGCATTACCGAAGAAGACAATATTCTCAGCATAAGAAAATACCTGCCTTTCAATCAAGAAAACCACGCACGTTTTGAAAGCACCGACAGTATTGTAGAAAAATACGCCATGATTGAAAAATGTCTGGTGGGAAACATCTTGTCGTTGGCAAAAGGCATAAACGTGCATTTTGAGAAAGAAATCTACGTCAAGCTACAAAATATATCTGCCCCACACCACTACAAATTCAAAAACATAAGCATGCTCGGTTTCGATGTCATTGCAAAAACAAACGTAAGTCTCCCCAATTACATAGGCCTGGGAGGAAAAGTTAGTTTTGGTTATGGTACAGTCGTAAACAGACAATAAAATCACCACAACAATCTATTACATGAGCAAAATCCATATAGCCCTCGTAAGCAAGGAGGTTCTACCTGTTTACTACACCGTAAAAACATATAACCCAGACATTGTTTACTTGATTGGCACCGAAGAAACAAAAGTATTTCAAGAACGGCTGAAAAAAGTGTTCAAGAAAGAAGGCATAACCTGCTTCCAAACTTCGACAAAGCCGTACGACAGAAGCTGCAAGGATACATGCGAAAGAATCCACGCCCAAGGTAAACCCGAAGACGAATACGTCTACAACATTACGGGCGGTACAAAACCAATGGCAATAGCTGCATTTATCTGTGCGGCGAAATACAAAGCGAAAGTGGTTTACACTGATTCGAAAGCCTGTATAAACATGATGACATTCGAGGAAACACCATTAGAATGCCACATAGACATCGAGACAATCTTCGCTTTGCAAGGACAAAACTTGAAAGAAGCTACGCCATACAAGTACGACCATTCCAGAACCCAATGCGCAGAAAAGATAAGAGATTTCATTGCAAATTATCAAAATGCTTATAGACCTTTGAAAGCATACTACGATAAATTTACGCAATTACCAAACTCTCACGAAGAAAAAAATTTACGGTATACCCGAAACAATAAAATCATTGACATAGAATACAACTATAGCACCGTGTTTCATTCCGACTATCCCGACTCTTTTTCAATGCTTTTCAAAGGGCGTTGGTGGGAAACCCTTGTTGCCGATGCCGTGAACAAATGGGCTGAAGGGAAATATGCCGTATGGACAAACGTAGAGTTCACATTGGCCTCTTCAAACAGCAACGAACTTAGCAAAAACGAGATTGACATTCTCGTAAACATGGGAAACACATTACTTTTTATTGAATGTAAATCGGGAGATTTCGATCAAAACAATATTTACAAACTCGCGAGTATCTGCAAGACCTATGGCAGCTACAAATCAAAAGGAGTAATAGTTTCATTCTACAATAATAATCGTCGAGACTTGCAGGAAAAAGCAAAAGAAGAGAACATCAAAATCATTAAGCCCAATCATGATTTCAAGGATTTCGCATCGCAACTCGACAACATTATAATTTCATTAAAAGCGTAAACCATATGGCAAGAAAAGTATTTATGTCGGTACTCGGCACAGGCTTTTACGGAAAATGTAAATACCAAAGCGGAGATTTCACCTCAAAAGAAACACGATTTATCCAACAAGCTACACTCGAAATGTTGTTCGACAGCGAAAATTGGACTGACCACGATGCAATATATATTTTGCTCACAGAAAAAGCAAAAGAATTAAATTGGAACACATCGGCCTCAGGAAAACGGAGCTATAGAGATGTAGAAGAAAATTATACCGGTCTCGGAAACGAACTGGACAACGTAGGTATAAAAGCTCAAAAGGTTGACATTAAAGACGGGAATACCGAAGAAGACTTGTGGGATAATTTCAGTAAAATCTACGACTTATTGCAGGAAGACGACGAACTTTATTTCGATATAACCCATGGTTTCAGATACCTCCCTATGTTTGTACTCGTTCTTATGAACTACGCGAAATTTCTGAAGCACATAAAGGTAAAACTCGTAAGTTACGGCAACTATGAGTCGCGAAACCAACAAGGCCTCGCCCCTCTTATGGATCTTACCACGCTTGTAAAACTACAAGAATGGACAAACGCCGCAGCAGATTACATGCAATACGGAGATGTAAAAGGATTAAATGATATTGGCAAAGAAAAGACTATAAAACTAATTCTAAAAGAGAAAAAAGGAAAAGATGAAACAGCAAAAAATCTTCAATTTCTTTTCAATGCACTTGAAAAATTCTCCAATGAAATTTCTTTTTGCAGAGGTTTGGACATAATCAAAGGCGAAGCTGCTCAACGTATTAAGGACTATTCTAAAGTCATAGCCCCCAATTATCTAAAACCATTTTCACCCTTCTTCGATAAATTCGCCAATAATGTTTCTAATTTCAAAGCCCAAAGCATTGACAACATGTTTTATTCAGCCAAACTTTGCGTATCTTATGGGAAATATCAATCTGCAATAACTTTATTAAGAGAATGGGTCATTTCTTCTATTTGTTCAAAGATCGAGAAGAATTTTGAAGACAAAGATACACGAGAAAAAATCTCAACAATTCTACAAAATGAACCACTTGTGAAACTTATTCTAGAATGTCAGAATTTTCATGTTAGTAAGAT
>CAVFYC010000076.1:0-10509 GCA_963626585.1 Christensenellaceae bacterium Phil1
TCGCAAAAACTCCGCCGCATCTAATTTTTACGAGATGCGTCGGAATTTAAATTTGGTGGCCCGGAATTTTTTCGATATCAGGATATGTTTTTTTGCTCTCTTTGCGGGGGTGAAAAATGTGGCAAAAAGCGCGTAAAAGCAGGTTAGGCAAGATTTTTCTTTACAGTTTGGTGTGAAACATGTAAATTTGCACCATATTATATTCAAACGTATCCTATACCAAATCGATATGATAGTATTTTTCAAGGTTCCGTGCGGCAATGTTATAGCTGCCGGTGTCAAAAACAATCTCAACAAGGAAGACGAAGGCAAACTCTGCTGGCTTTTTGGCGGAGCTGAAAAAATCGATGCGCCTGCGCTCGAAGGTTTCTTCGTAGGACCGCGCCGCGAAATGATTACGCCGTGGAGCACAAATGCGGTGGAAATCACCCAAAATATGAACATCAGCGGCGTGGAACGCATTGAGGAGTATTTCCCGGTGGAAAGCGGAGATGCTGAATACGACCCAATGCTGCAAAGAATGTATCACGGACTCGACCAAAACGTGTTTACTACTGACCGCAAGCCAGAACCTATCGAACATATCGAGAACATTGAGGACTATAACGAACGCGAAGGCCTCGCCCTCTCGCCCGAGGAAATTGAATACCTGCACAAGGTGGAAGGACAACTGGGGCGCAAACTCACAGACAGCGAAGTTTTTGGTTTTGCTCAGATAAACTCGGAACATTGCCGCCACAAGATTTTCGGCGGTACGTTTATCATCAACGGAAAAGAGATGCCGTCGTCGCTTTTCGCGCTTATAAAAAAGACTACAAAGGAGAACCCTCACCACATAATCTCAGCCTATAAAGACAATGTGGCCTTTGCCGAAGGCCCCGTGGTGGAACAGTTCGCTCCCGAAGAACATGCAACGAGCGACTACTTCAAGGTGAAAGATATCGAAAGCGTGATTTCTCTCAAAGCCGAGACACATAATTTCCCTACCACGGTGGAGCCTTTCAATGGCGCGTCAACAGGTACGGGAGGTGAGATACGCGACAGAATGGGCGGCGGCGTAGGCTCCTGGCCTATCGCAGGAACCGCAGTATATATGACAGCGTATCCCCGCCTTGAAGGAGGAAGAAGTTGGGAAAACGTTCTGCCAGTAAGGAAATGGCTTTATCAAACTCCCGAACAGATTCTCATAAAAGCTTCAAACGGAGCTTCTGATTTCGGAAACAAGTTTGGTCAGCCTTTAATCACAGGTTCTGTGCTCACGTTCGAACATCAGGAAAACGGCGAGAAATATGGTTACGACAAAGTGATTATGCTTGCCGGCGGTGTGGGATATGGCACAAAACGCGACTGCCTAAAAAAATCCCCCAAGAAAGGCAATAAAGTTGTAGTGGTAGGCGGCGACAACTATCGCATAGGTCTTGGCGGCGGCTCCGTATCTTCGGTAGACACCGGGCGTTATTCGAGCGGCATCGAGCTAAATGCTGTGCAGCGCGCCAATCCTGAGATGCAGAAGCGTGCCAATAATCTGGTGCGCGCCCTTTGCGAGGAAGACGTTAACCCCGTAGTTTCGATTCACGACCATGGAAGTGCAGGCCATGTCAACTGCCTTTCAGAACTTGTCGAGGAATGCGGCGGCGAAATAGACATGACAAAACTCCCGGTGGGCGACCCCACACTTTCTTCAAAGGAGATAATCGCAAATGAAAGCCAGGAAAGAATGGGACTCCTCATTGACGAAGAACACATAGACCATGTAAGAAAAATTGCAGAGCGTGAACGCGCACCGCTATACGTTGTGGGCGAAACTACAGGCGATGCACATTTTTCTTTCGTGCAGGGCGACGGTGTGAAACCCTTTGATCTTGACGTGGCACAGATGTTCGGACATTCTCCAAAGACTGTAATGAAAGACGAGACCGTAGAACGTCATTACAAGGACGCACCCTATGAAAACGACAAATTGCAGGATTATCTCAAGACCGTACTTCATCTCGAGGCCGTGGCTTGCAAAGACTGGCTTACCAATAAGGTGGACCGCTCAGTTACCGGGAAAATCGCACGGCAACAGTGCGCGGGCGAATTGCAACTGCCCTTGGCCGATTGTGGTGTGGTTGCGCTTGATTACAGGTTTCATAAAGGAATTGCGACAGCCATTGGACATGCCCCGCAGGCCGGACTTATTTCTCCCGCAGCCGGTTCGCGTTTGTCGGTGGCCGAAGCTCTTACGAATATTGTCTTTGCTCCGATAGAAGAGAGCATAGATGGAATTTCCTTGTCGGCAAACTGGATGTGGCCGTGCCGCTCGCAAAAAGGCGAAGATGCGCGCCTGTACGAAGGAGTTAAGGCTTTGAGCGATTTTTGCTGCGACCTGAAGATAAATGTACCCACTGGAAAAGATTCTCTGTCGCTTTCACAACAATATCCGGGCGGTGAAAAAATCATTTCCCCGGGAACTGTGATTGTTTCGGCGGGAGCTGAGGTGAGCGATGTGAGAAACGTGGTGAATCCTGTGGTTTCAAATGATTCCGACACCGCATTGATTCGCGTTGATTTCAGCAACTCGTCGCTCCAGCTCGGCGGCTCGGCGTTTTTCCAAACGCTCGGCGCGCTCGGAAGTGAGGCCCCGCAGATTTCAAGTGCGGAATATTTCCGCGCAGCATTCAATGCCGTTCAAACTATAGAGAAGAAAGGTTACGCCATTGCGGGTCATGACGTGTCGGCAGGCGGTTTGATTACCTGCTTGCTTGAGATGTGCTTCGCAAATACCAAGGGCGGATTGAAGATAAACCTTGACGCATTCAAGGAAGACGATATCGTAAAGACGTTGTTTGCTGAAAATCCCGCGGTGGTGCTTCAAGTTGCAAACAAGAACCTTGACGCCGTTGCTGAAATACTTGCCGGCGCAGGAGTGTCGTATATAAATCTCGGCAGCCCGGTTGCCGAACGCACGATAACGGTTGAAAAAGACGGCAAGACGGTTGAATTTGACATCGACATGCTTCGCGACGAATGGTACGAGACATCTTATCAACTCGACACCAAACAAAGTTTCAACGGATGTGCGGAAGAGAGGTTCAAGAACTACAAGAATGTGCCAATGCAAATTGAGTATCTTGAAAATTTCAAGGGAACTCTTGAAAGCCTCGGCCTTGACGCCAATCGCAGAAAGCCTTCGGGCGTGCGCGCGGCGATTATCCGCGAAAAGGGAACGAACGGCGAGAGAGAAATGGCGTATGTGCTCTATCTGGCAGGCTTTGACGTGAAAGACGTAATGATGACAGACCTTGTGAGCGGCCGTGAAACTCTCGACGATATCAATATGATTGTGTTCTGCGGCGGTTTCTCAAACAGCGACGTGCTTGGCTCTGCAAAAGGCTGGGCCGGAGCATTCCTCTACAACCCCAAGGCAAAAGCTGCGCTTGACCGTTTTTATGCGCGCAAGGACACCCTTTCGCTTGGAGTGTGCAACGGTTGCCAGTTGATGGTTGAATTGAATTTGATTAACCCTGAACACGAAAAGCGTTCCCATTTGCTCCACAACAATTCCCACAAGTTTGAAAGCAACTTCGTTGGCGTGGACATCAAGAGCAACGGCAGCGTGATGTTCGGCTCACTTTCGGGCTCGAAACTCGGACTTTGGATTGCTCATGGCGAAGGTCATTTCTCGCTTCCCGAGCCAGAAAGCGCATACAACATAGTAATGAAATATACCTACGACAAATATCCCGCCAATCCCAATGGTTCCGACTATAACACGGCAGCCATTGCGAGTGCCGACGGACGTCATGTGGCTATGATGCCTCACCCCGAAAGGGCCTTCCTGCCGTGGCAATGCGCTTACTATCCGGCCAATCGCAAGAACGACGAGATTACTCCGTGGGTGGAAGCTTTTGTAAACGCCCGCAAATGGGTGGAGGCTCACACCAAATAAAAATTCCCGGATAGCAATTGGTGCAGGCTTTAAGCCTGACAGTATAAAAACAAGGTGCGGACCGACAATGTTTCGGTCCGCACCTTTGTTGTATTAAGCCTTATTTTGAATGAATTATAGGCTATGTTGCCTTGTAAAAACGGCATTTTTGAAAAACTTTTCGGCTCGAATTTCTAGCTATAAAAGTTGTGCTGAAAACTACATGCGTTGTCGTGTTTTACGAGATGCGATGTAGTGAAAAACTCCGCCGCATCTAATTTTTACGAGATGCGTCGGAATTTAAATTTCATGGCCCGGAGTTTTTGCGCCATGCGGACATTGTAAAAAGCCCGTCCGATGAGATTTTTCAGGATTGGGTAGAGGGGTTGGCGTAAAGCCTTTCGCGCATGATTTTCTCGTAGACTTTTCGCGGAACAAGCGTAGAAATTTCCTCACCTTGGGATATGCGACGGCGTATCTCCGTGGACGAAACTTCAAGAAGCGGCATATCGGTGTAAGTAACGTTTGGTGGTAAAAAATCGGGGTGAAACGTTGAACCGCTGCGCGGATATACGGCAATCTTGAAGTGTTCCAAGATTTCTTTGCTCCTGTACCATTTGGAGAAAATCTCCCAATTGTCGGCTCCTATCAGGAGTGAAAATTCTCTGTCGGGGTAGGCTTCGCGCAATGCGCACAATGTTTGCCACGTGAACGAGGGACGGGGCAACGAAAACTCAAAATCGCTGGCGTATATGCCTTCTTCGTTTTCGCAAGCCAGTTGTGCCATTTCCAGCCGCGTGGCTTCGGGCAACAAAGATGCCGGATTTTTCAACGGATTTTGGGGCGAAACCATCAGCCATACCTCGTCAACCACTTTGCGTCGCAGCATGCCGCGCGCAATAGCCATATGCCCGTTGTGCACAGGGTTGAACGAACCGCCGAATATGCCTGTGCGCTTTTTTGTCATGGGTTATAAACCGATAAAGTCGCTTACAATTTTAAACGCTTCCTGTTCTGCTTTTTCAAGGTCGTCGTTGATAATCACCTTGTCGTATTTCCTTGCAAAACCAAGCTCATACTCTGCCCTCTCTATGCGGTCGGCAATCACATCAGGAGCGTCGGTGCCGCGTTTTTCAAGGCGTCGGCGCAATTCTTCAACCGATGGCGGCTGAATAAAGAGGCTCAACGCTTGTGCGCCATACATCTTCTTGATGTTGCAACCGCCGCAAACGTCAACGTCGAGCACTATGTTCTCGCCAGCAGCAAGTTGTTTTTCCACTTGCGACTTCAATGTGCCGTAGAAACGCCCGGGATAAACTTCCATATACTCAAGAAAATCGCCCTCTTCAATCTTCTTGCGGAATTCGTCGGGAGTGAGGAAAAAATACTCCACTCCGTTCTGCTCCGTTCCCCTTGGCGGGCGCGAGGTAGCGCTTATGGAAAAAGCCAAAGGCAGTTTTGCGTCAAACAAATGCTTGATGATTGTGGATTTGCCGCTTCCGCTCGGTGCGGAAAATATCAGAAGTTTGCCGGTCATTGTTATCGCCTGTTTTTGTAGGGTTATGTTTTTTTCAGTGGCTCATCTTGCTTAAAAATCAAAGCGCATTGAGCACCTGTTCTTTGATTTGTTCAAGTTCATCTTTCATCTTAACCACCACGTTCTGCATCTCAGCCAAATTGCTCTTGCTTCCCAGGGTGTTTATCTCGCGTCCCATTTCCTGCGCAATGAAACCAAGTTTTTTTCCTTGCCCACATGCGCCGGCCATTGTCTCCTTGAAATATTTCAAATGATTGGCAAGGCGTTGTTTTTCTTCGTTCACGTCAAGTTTTTCTATGTAGTAGATCATCTCTTGTTCGAGACGTCCTTGATCAATCTCCACGCCTTTCAACTGGAACAGCTCCGAAACAATACGCTCGCGTATCTTGCCCACACGAGATGTCTCAAACGGTTCAACTTCAACAAGCAGTTTTGCGATATTGTCTATCTTCTCTTCAAATTTCTTTGCGAGCGCTTCGCCTTCCTGCTTGCGGAATTGCACGAGCTGGTCGAGCGCTTCAACAACGGCGCTTTTCACCACGCTCCATTCCTCTTCGCTCACGCTTTCCTGCTCTTGAGTTGACGTGGTGTCGCTCAGGCGCGAAAGCACAACCCACCAATCTTTTGGAGTGTCAATTCCGTTTTGAGCGGAAACCTCTTTAATCTGCTGTATGTAGCTTTTCACAGCTTCGGCATTGATTGGAGCCGACGATGTGGCCGATGTGTTTTCGATTGTAAGGCTGAAGTCGATTTTCCCGCGCGTGAGTTTTTCGGATATAAGCGACCTTATTTCAAGTTCGTGCTCACGGTAAACAGATGATATGCGGGAACTGACGTCAAGAGCTTTGGAGTTGAGCGATTTTACTACCACATGTATCTTCTTGTTCCCGTAAGCGGTGTCGGCTTTGCCAAACCCAGTCATTGATAATACCATTATTACCTGCTTTTTATTCTTTGTCAATCAAATTGAAACACAAAATTACTGTTTTATTTTCAGAAACCGTAGTTTTTACAAGGCAAACAACTCGTATCTACTGCTTTGCATTAAAAAATTGAATGCTTGCAGTAGTAACGTTAGGGAATTTTCATAACTTTGCTCTGTATGTAATAATTAGGTAAAACGAGACAAAATATATGTATTACGTAAAGAAACGTATGGAAGTGGCTATGGCTCATCAGTTGAGCCTTCCCTACGAAAGCAAATGCACCCGTCTGCATGGCCACAACGCCGTGATTACGGTTTATTGCTGTTCGGATACGCTCAACGACAGCGGAATGGTGGTTGATTTCAAGAAGATTAAAAATATTGTCAATGATATGTTCGACCATCGCGTAGCCAATGAAGTTGTTGACTTTAATCCTACGGCCGAGAACCTTGCGCGTTACATTTGCCAGCATATCGATAAATGCTACAAGGTTACTTTTCAGGAAACCGAGGGCAATGTGGCGTGCTATATCAAAGATGATGCAAAAGACATAGAATTCTAAAACTAAGAGATGAGCAAATTTTACAAAGTAAACGATATATTCTACACCCTGCAAGGCGAGGGATTTTTCACAGGTGTGCCTGCCGTTTTCATTCGCTTTGCCGAGTGTAACCTGAGATGCGACTTCTGCGACACCGACTTCCGCGAAAGTTTGGAAATGACGCTTGACGACATTGCTATGACGCTTGCGCAATATCCTGCAAAGCATATCGTGCTGACGGGAGGCGAGCCTTCGCTTCAGACCGACAAGGAACTTCTCGACATGTTGCACGGCGAGGGCTGCTACGTGCAGATTGAGACAAACGGCACCAATCTTCTGCCCGACGGGATAGACTGGATTACGATGTCGCCCAAATCTTTTTCGCCCAAGCTCAAGGAATGCGACGAATTGAAGGTGATTTACGAAGGGCAGCCGCTTGAAAAATATTTCGACATCAAGGCAAAGAATTATTTCCTGCAGCCTTGTTCGTGCGGAGATGTGAAAAACGATGGCGAAATCACGCATGCCACAGTGAATATGTGCCTTAAAGATACGCGTTGGAGGCTTTCGCTGCAAACTCAAAACTATATAGGAATCAAATGATTTGAGACCGAAAAAACAATAAGGCATCTGTTTAAAACAATGTCTGATATTATTTGAATAATGTCTGACTTCGTTTAAATTATGTCTGACATCAGAAATGCAATAACAAACATAAAATAAAGTACCATGGGAAATGTTGTTACAAAAGCGATTGCAGCCGTCATTATATGCCTGGCTACAAGTATGGTATGGGCAAGCCCCGCTTTCATCTCGGGCAAAAGCTACCGCATGTCCTGTGCGGCATTTGGTGCGGGCAGTGTGATGGTGGGCGCGAGCCATGACAAAGAAACTCCGATATTCTATTCCGTTACCGACGACGTATCTGCCGACGGCTATTGGGTTTTCAATGCAGTGAGCGACGGAGTTTATACAATCTGCAACGCTTCTACGGGAAAATACATCACATACGACGGCGAGCGCACCGATGCAAAACGCTACGTGGACCTTACCGACAGCCCCGACGCAAGCAACTCGTCGTGGCGGGTAACGTTGTGTTCCGGAGGATTTCAGATTGCGCTTGCTTCGAGTTCTGACCAAAGATTGAATGTGCGCAACGGAGACGACCACATGGTGGGAACTTATTCGTCTTCGGGCGACCCGGCTTCGAACGAAGTCTTTACGTTTGTCGACGAGAACGGCAATGAAGTGTCTGACGACGCATCTCTAAACAACGTGGACAAATTCAATACCTATGTTGACTCGCTTTTTATAGGCGGCAAGCAACCTGTGCTCGACGGCAGCTCAAACGAATTTCTCTTGCCGGTGAAAGCGGCGTATATCGAGGGCGACTATGTGGCTGTTGTCGATGCAAAAATATTGCAGGACGGATATGTGTTGACAATCGACGGGCAGAGCGTTGAACTCGGACGGTCGTATAATTTCGGAAATGTGGCAGGCGGAAAAAGCGCAAGCATTGCCGTGGGAACAGGCGACTCTCTCGTGGCTTCGATAAAGGTGAACTTTACGTTTATGCCCGTGGTGGAAATAACGGGAAGCGGCTTCAACACCACTACCTACGCCGACGGTTCGATTCGTGTCTCAGATGCTGACTTTGCCGACGGAGACACGGCGCTCTATGCCAAGTTTCGTTATCGCGGAGCTACGGCATCGGGCAAACAAAAGAAGGCATACGCCGTAAAACTATACGACGCGCAAGGAGAAAGTCTGGACCGCTCGTTTTTTGGACTGCGCTCCGACAATAATTGGATACTCGACGCAATGGCGATAGACCATGCAAGAATGCGAAACCGCGTCTCCACTGATTTGTGGCTTGACTTCTCAACAAAACCATACCAGGCTGCAAAGAAACCAAAGGCTGTGAACGGAACGAGAGGCCGTTTCGTGGAACTCTTGCTCAACGGAAAATACGCGGGAGTGTATTGCATGACCGAAAAGGTGGACCGCAAACAATTGCAGCTCCGCAAGATTATCACCCACGACGAAGAAAATGTGCCCGACACCGTGCGCGGCACGCTTTACAAGTCGAGCGAGTGGAGCTATTCGGTAATGATGGGGCACTATCCCGACCAAAAAACATATCCCAAGAATGCTGTTTCGTATTCCAACAGCGCGAGCGAAACCTGGGACGGTTGGGAGGCGAAATACCCCGACCTCAGCGACGCCTCGTCCATAGAATGGGCACCACTGCGCGACGCTTTGAACGTTGTGGCAAAGGGAAGCCGTACAAGTTTCGAGCTTAACGTGGAAGATTACTTCGACCTGCCCGTTTTTCGCGACTATTACCTTTTCATAGAACTCATGCTCGCCACCGACAACCACGGCAAAAACATGTTTTTCTACAATTTCGACAAAACGGAATACAAGATGCTTAGCATCACACCCTGGGATCTTGACGGCACTTGGGGAATGAGATGGGACGGAAGCGAGACAATCACCGCCGATGCCACACAAGATTTCGTTACCTTCCTATGGAGCAACGAGCATGGCGAGAGCAATTTCTTCCGCCTCCTGTCGCTCTACGACTACAAAGGCTGGAAAAGCGGACTTGCAACACGCTACGCCGAACTGAGAGCAAACTATTTCAATCCCGACTCGCTCTACAAACGTTTCACCGACTATTGCGAACTCTTTCAAGCAAGCGGAGCCGACACACGAGAGGTAAACAAATGGAACAACAGCGACGGAATTTCGCTCAACTTTACAACAGAGATGAACTATCTCAACGGCTGGATTCACAAACGCGTTGCCACGCTTGACGAGCAGTATGGATATGACGAAGAAGCCAACGGAATTTCAAACGTAATAGTCGACCGTTTCACCATAAGCGGTGCCCGTGGACGGATTATCGTAACTTCCGACAACGGGATAAGGCTTCGCGTCTACAACATGGGCGGCGTTTTGCTGCGCACCTTTGATGCTCCGCCGGGAGTGAGCGAAATCAGCGGCCTTATGCCCGGAATTTATGTGGTGAACGGGAAAAAAGCAATCGTTAAGTAGATGTAACCAAAACAATATAAGACATTCACATCAAGACAGAGGACCTTTCGCGCGAAAGGTCCTTTCTCTTTTTAAAAAGCTCCGAGGAGTTTGCAATGTTCTCCGAGGAGTTTGCAATGTTCTCCGAGGAGTTTGCAATGTTCTCCTAGGAGTTTGTAATGTTCTCCGAGAAGTTTGTAATGTCCTCCTAGGAGTTTGTAATGTTCTCCTAGGAGTTTGTAATGTCCTCCGAGGAGTTTGCAATGTTCTCCTAGGAGCTTGCAATATCCTCCCAGAAGTTTGTAATGTTCTCCCAGAATATTGCAGTTTGCTCCCATGAAACCACAGTTTTGTCCCATGAAAATTCAGGAAGATGCGGACGGCTTTTTACAAGTCGGCATCTCGCAAAAACTCCGGGCCATGAAATTTAAATTCCGCCGCATCTCGTAAAAAATAGATGCGGCGGAGTTTTTCACTACATCGCATCTCGTGAAACACTAGATGCGTTGTGGTTTTCGCAGCATGCGCAAGGCGGTTTTTTTGTGGGCAATATACG
>CAVFYC010000077.1:0-10286 GCA_963626585.1 Christensenellaceae bacterium Phil1
AAAAAACACGCCGGGAAATTTGACTTTCCCGGCGTGTTGTCTATAACTTTACTATTGTCTTTGCCAAATTCTCCCGCACATACATTATAATATATATGGGGCGGAAAACAAATCAGTCTATCGTCATTTCAAACTGGTCGCAAGCTCCCGTGCGGTGTGCATATTGTTTGGTAGACGGTGAGATGCCGAAAAGCGTAGAATAGGTGCTGGCTTTAATTGTTTTGCCATCGGGCATAAATTCGAGTATTCTCACCCAACCGTCGCCGCCGTTGCCTTCCCAGCCGCCGCCTACAATCTGCACGTTGAACATCATCTGGTGCACAGTCTTGCCTGCATCGTTCTTGTCGTTGCGATAAGCCACGCTTTCCTCAAACGAACCCGGTTTTCCGGTGTGTCCGCATACCACGAGACGGATATTAGGCGTAACCTTCACGAGTTTTTCCCAAATGTCCTGCCCCCAATTGTGCGGAGTAATCTTGTAGTTTTCGTTGTTGGTGCGTTCCGCAGTTTTTTCGCGCAAGAAAGAATGAGTCATGAATATCACCTTGTAGTCTTTATACTTGTCGCTTGTGCAAAGAGCCTTTGCCCAATTGAGCACTTCGTCTCTCGGTGCCCACTCCGTGGTAACTACGAGAATATTTCCCCAGTTCTTGTCGCTGAAAGCATAGGCCGAATTTTCAAGAGAAGCCGTGCCCATTCTATTAGGGAAGGCCGCCACCAAACATTCGCCCCATTTGGAATTGCGCTCCACGGGGAAATATTCCGGGAAATGGGTAAAGGATTCGTCGCCGCGCGTATAGCCGTATTCATGATTGCCCGTGGAAATAATATAGGGCACCTTGTTGTCGAGGCGCGACATGCAATGCGACGCCCATTCCCACATTTGTTTGCTTGTTTGGTTGAGCATCGAACGGTTGAGCACAATGTTTTCGTTCTGCTCCACAAGGTCGCCCGTTACAAGCACCGCTTTTATTTTAAGGTTCTCGATATTGTCGGCACACCAAACCGTGGTCAAATCAAAAAGGGGCTGGTTGATGTCATACTTGGTGTAGCCTTGCGGATCTCCAAGCACAATCATCGAAAACGAGTTGTTGTCTGTCAGATGTTGCTGGTCGGCACGTTTCTGCGCCCCCGTTTCCACACTTGCCAACAGGCAAAGCGAAAGGAAAAGTCTGTAGATTTTCATATTGCGTATGTTTTAGTCAATAGTAATGTCGAATTGGTCGTAACTCTCGGTGCGGTTTGCAAGATGCTTGGTAGTGGGCGAAATTGCAAACAACGGAGAATATGTGCGAACCTTTATAGTTTTGCCGTTGGGCATGAATTCAAGAATTCTGAGCCAGCCGTCGCCGCCGTTGCTGCTACCGCCGCCGGCAAGAAACTGCACATTAAACATCATCTGGCTCACATTTTTTCCGGCATCGTTCTTGTCCACCCTGAAAGCCACATTATCGTCAAAACCGCCCGGCGTTCCGGTATGACCACATACCACAAGGCGAATATTAGGAGTAACCTTGATGAGTTTCTTCCAAATGTCCTCGCCAAAATTGCCCGGTTCTATTTTATAACTACCTCTCACAGTGTAAGCGGCAGTCTTGTGCTTCAAATACGAATGCGTCATGAAAATCACACGGTAGTCTTTGTATTTCTCGCTCTGGCACAGATTTCTCACCCAATCCAATACCTCGTCTCTCGGCGCCCATTCCGTGGTAACCAAAAGCAGGTTTCCCCATTTTTTGTCCTTGAACACATACGCGGAGTTCTCGAGCGAAGCCTTTCCCATGCGGTTAGGATAAGCCGCCACCAGACATTGGGCCGTTTTGCAGTTGCGCTCCACCGTAAAATACTCGGGGAAATGAGTAAAAGGCTCGTCGCCGCGCGTATAACCGTACTCGTGATTTCCCGGAGATATGACGTAAGGCACTTTGTTGTCGAGGCGCGCCATGCAATGCGAGGTCCATTCCCACATTTGTTTGCTCGTCTGGTTTCCAGCGCCGCGCTTGCGTATGAAATTCTCGTTCTGGTCCACCATGTCTCCCGTCATAAGCACCGCTTTTATGTTGAGATTTTCAATATTGTCGGCACACCACGCCGTGCAAAGCTCATAAATCGGCTGGTTTATGTCGAATCTCGTATAGTTCTGCGGATCGCCCATAACTATCATGGAAAAGGATTTTTTGTCATAGAGATGCAGGCGGTCGGCACGGTCTTGCGCAAATGCAGAAACGCACAACAACAAACCGAGAGCAAATGAAAAGATTGTTTTTTTCATCATTGTTGATATTATGTTTTGATTATCTGTTACACAAATTCTTGTAGTCGCAAAATTCGCAGCGTTTGGTATCGTCGCAAGGCGCGAAAGGCTTTTCGATATCAAATATGTCGTCAACGAGAGTCTGTATCCCCTTTCTCACCTCGCTTTCCACCCGTGCAAAGTCCTCTACCGCATCGGCACTGACAAACACCCCCGGCACGAAATCGGATTTGCTCATTCCCGTAATGAAGTAAAGTTCGGGGCGAATGGCTTTGTAGGCAGTTTTGTCGGCAGCAAGTTTATCCTTCAAGGCAAGCGAATAAACCATTGTCTGCAACACGTAGTTGTAATGTTGGTTTTTGTCGAACTTGGATATGACCGTGTTGAAATCAGCTGCGACCACAGGCTTCTCCCATTTGCCGGTTTTGTAATCAACCACCACATAAACGCCGTCTTTCACGTGAACGCGGTCGAATTTCCCGCCTACATTTACAGCGTAGCCGCTTTTCGTTCGAAAAGGAGTGTAGATGTATTTCTCGATGTACTGCGGAACTACGTCAAAAGGCGCACGATTTGAATCGAATTTCAGTACATCGCGAAAATAACGCATGATAATGCCGCGAATCACGCTGTTGTCGGGCACTTTGCATAGCTTGAAAGCTTCGTCTACACAAAGGTTGAGATATTTATGTAGCTTGTCGTTCAAATCATTCTCGATAGTGCTGCGTTCGATATGGGGCGATGCTTTTTTTTCATAGTACAACTGCACTGCTTCGTGGAATATCGTACCGAACAAATTAGCCGGCATTTTATCTGGGTCAGGATTGGGAGCGCGCAAACCAGCTATCTTATTGTAATAAAACCTCAACGGACACACTACATACATATATAATGGCGTAGGTTCAAGTCTTGTCAGTTTTTCAAGCATTCCCGGCGTTTTCACAACGGCTTTCGGAGAATATTCCTTGGGGATCGCGGGACTTTCAATGGTCTTCATTTCATAATCCCGGGCCACTTCGCCCGCTATAATATGAAGAAGATAACGCGACATCTCTTTTGCGCCCATTGCATTTGCGGACGAGGCAAAAAGAGCAGCCACATTTGGCGTACGTTTCAGTATGCGGAAAAAATTATATGCCGCCACACCGCTACGATTGCTGAGAGCAGGCATTCCATAAGCGGTCCGCACCACATTCGGGAGCATCGTGGGGTTGCGATATCCCTGCGGCAACGCCCCTTCGTTGCAATCGAGCAAAATAACATTGTCATAATCTATCGTACGTGTGTCGGCCAAATCAAGAACTTCGACATGCAATTTTCCGGAAGCGGGATTGGGATTTTGCTGCGGCATCTCGTCTTCTGCATTTGCATACATTTTTTTGAAAATCATTGCAGCCACACGGGGCGAAACGGTTATCCCGCTGTTTTTGTCTATCAAGTTTTGCGTTGTCTCCATTGCTGTGCGCGCGAAATCCAATGAAGTTTTTTCTAAAGTATAGTCTTCGTCATTTTCTTCGGGCACAAATTCTGAAAGTTTCGCCTGCAGAGCCGAAAGATAATCGTTGCAGGAATATTCCGGGCTGTTTATGTTCCTGCGCAGTTCGGTTTCAGAAAAACGCATAAGGCTTGCGTACGTGGCAGAAAGGCTTACAGGAAAACTTATATTGAAGTTATATTTTTCAGACGGCAGAAAATGATAAAGCATTCCCTTGGCATTGCTGTCCAAAGGTATCACGGCCGTATAATCTCCCTTTTGCGGCGAAACATGTCCCAGCCATTTTTCCACAAAAGCCACTTCGCCGCTCTGGGTCGGGCTTTCAATTATATATATAGGCTTATGTTCGCTATCACATTGGGGCGGCGTCCAACCGCCATAGGTCTTGACATTATTGCGAATGTTCTCAACGGCTTCGTTTCCCTCTGCAACAAATCCTTCGGTGTAATCCCAAAAGAATTCAGCCCTGTTTTGGGTTTTTAGCCAGGACATCGTTCTGCGCTCCGCCCCGCAAAGCACGTTGAAACCTATAAACGCGTATTTTTGAGCAGTTGAATTCAATATTTTCCCGCATCCGGCGCGATACACAGCCCCTTCGTATGTAGTTTTCTCCTTCAACGCGTTCACTCCGTCGTATATCGCCGAAAGCATGTTCCATATCTCGTGGAATTTCCCGCGCATATCCGTTCCGAAAGCCTGATAGAATGTAGAAAAATACTCTTTCAGGGATTTCAGGCTCTGCTCGTCTGTAAATCTTATGCTCTCGATATCTTTCAGATTGTTCAGCTCGCGAAAAACAGAATGGGCATCGGCAAGACTCTTGTCCACATCGTCAAAATCATTAAGCATCATTTCGCTCCAAGGTACGAATTCGTCAAGCGTCATAACCTCTTTGGATTTACGCTCGGCGCACACGCTGCGATATACATTGTACAAGCGGAAAAGCATGTCGGAGCTATCTGCTTTTCTGATGCCCGAATAATCTATGAAAAGCTGAGACATCGTGAGCATACGCGGTGCTTTTTCCCCGAGGAGCCGACGGAATACTTCTATGGCGCGACGTTGTGGGAACACAAGTTGGTAATCGTTGAGATTGTCGCCTTTCTCAAGCAAATGCTGGGCCACCTGGTTCAAAAAAGTCCTCTCCATTATTTTTCCATATTGATTTCCAGTTCCACCACATTGCCTTTGAGCGAAAACTTGTCGCCTTTGGGTTTGCCGTCATGCTTTTGGCTTGCCACGATGTCGTATCCGTATTTTTCTGTGTCCATTCCCTGCAGCGCGTATTCAAGCCATTCGCTAATGGGAGTCTTTTCCAGAGTTTTTTTGTTGTTGTTCGGCTCCACGTATTCAATCATCAGATTTGCTTTGGCGCGTGTAAACGCCACGTAAAGCGTATTCATATTGTCCACAGCCGTTTCCAGTTGTTCTTTTTCGCAATCTTCCTTATATATGCTGCGCAATGCTTTTTTGCCCGACGCTATTGGTACGAGCGGAATGCTGTCGTAGATTCCGCCATGTGGGTCGCACCATATTTTATTGTCGTTGGTGGGCACAAACTTCCAGTCGCAGTAGGGCACAAACACGGTATGAAATTCCAGTCCCTTGGCTTTGTGGATTGTCATTGCCTTTATCCCGTCGTCTGTGCCCGATGCTATGAATTGCCGGGGGCTTTCAGCTTCCCAGTCGTCAAAGAATTTCTTGAAATCATAGGCGTTGCGCTGCACGTAGTTGTTTATATAGTCTACAAAGGTGAAGATATATTGGCTTTCGTCCTTCATCGTTTGTATTTCGAGCGTTTTCATCACTCGCATAACGGCTTCGGCAATCGGCAGCTCGGCTATCCGCTTCGCTCTGCTCACCAACCCGTCGGGGAGATGCCGTTCTATATATTCCCTGACCGATGTCTTGCCGTTTTCCCCGAACGTCGGTTCTTCAAAAGCGTGTCCCTTTCGGTTTTCCTCCAAATTCCGCGCCACGAAATAGCCGCTCACATTGTCGGGGTTTGACGAAACTTCGCCCCACACGAATTTCAGCGCCGCCACAACCATTTTCACGGCTACGGAATTGCACAGACTGTAGGCTTCGCGCGTGTTCAGCCGGAACGGGGCGTTTGTCTGTTTCACATAGTCGGCTATCGCAAAAATTTCCTTGTTTGTGCGCGTGAGTATTGCCATATCCGAATAATCCACGCCCGCATCGTGTGCTGCCGATATATTGTCGAGCAGGCGCGCAAGCCGCTCGTTCTCCGCCGTAAGTTTGTCGTTGGTGATTTTTTCCACCTTCACGTATCCGCTGCATCGGTGTTTGCTCTTGGGGTTCTGCACCACGTCGCTATAGATCTTCATTATATCGCTGCCGTGTTGCTTGCGCATGTTGTCAAACACTTCGTTGTTGAAATCCACTACCAGGGTGTGGCTGCGATAGTTGTCTTTGAGGCAATTTCGTCCCATGGGGTCGTATTTGTTCCCCAGGTTGTAGAGAATGTTCCAGTCGCCGCCGCGCCAGCGATAGATGCTTTGCTTCACGTCTCCCACCACAACGCAACGGTTGCCTGACGAAGAAATAAGATTGGAGATTAATTTCCAAAGATTGTCGAATTGCATGTGCGACGTGTCCTGTGCTTCGTCGAGCATGATATGTCGGTATTTCCGCCCCGCGCGTTCAAATACGAATGATATGCTGTCGGCGTCGCGCAGTTGTTCGTCCACGAGTTCCTGGCTTTTCGCGAGGAGAATGCGGTTCTCCTCGCGCGACTGCCGTTTCACCTCTCTGTCGATTGCTTCGAGCATACGCATTTCATTTAGGTCCTTAAGGGTGAGTTCGGCGCTTATCTTGCGCGAATACAGCCGCTCCACGTCTTTCTCGAAAGCCTCCAACTGGTCGCGCCAAGCGTCCACCACGCTAATGTCTGCCTTGAGTTTTCCGTAGTTTCCGTCAAGAAATTTCTCCACGCTGCTTGTCATTCCGTCCCAATTGCCGCTCCGCGCTTTTGCCACGTAGCTTTTCAGATATCCTCCGCGCGTAATCATGTCGTAGTCTATCGTGAGGCCGTCGCCAAGGGTTGCAATTTCGGCTTCGGCTGTTTTCTTTTCCTTCACAAGGCTGTCATAGAGTTCGCCGAACGCTTTGGCGTCGCCGAACACCTTGTTTATTTTCTCTTCATTGCGCATATAGTTTTCCATGCACACGTTTCGCCCGAATCGCTTGAGCGCGCGGCGGAAATCCCACGACATATTTTCGTCGAGGTTCTTTTCTATATAGTCTTTGAGCAGTGCCGAGATTCTTTTGTCGGTTCCTGCGGCGGCTGTTTCCACTATTCTGTCAACGGCATCGTTGATTGCTTCTTCGTCGTTCAGGAAAACTTCGAGATTTGAGTTGAAGCCGATCATTGCGGCTATGTCGCCAACGATGCTTTGAAAGAAGGAGTCGATTGTCTTTACGTCAAAAAAGTCATAGTTGTTGAGAATGCAGCGCAGGGTTACGCCGCAGCGTTTGCGTATCTCGTCTTCGTCCAACCGCCCGCCGAGGATTTCGCTTATTTTCGCCACATAGCCGGCGTTGTCGCCCTCGTTTTTCCAAATGTTCCAGAGAGTGTTGAGCACCCTCATCTTCATTTCGCCCGTAGCTTTGTTGGTAAACGTAATGGCGAGTATGCCGGCAAAAGCCGAAACGTTTGTGCCGGCCGCGATAGCGAGCGCAATGTATTCGGATACCAGCGTGAAAGTTTTTCCGCTTCCCGCCGATGCCCGGTAAATCCTTAAATTCTCGTTTTCGCCCATTGGAGCATTTTGTGTTTTCAGTGTTACAAAAATATGGATTATTTTCGACTCCGCGCTCTCCCGTCTCCGCAATTTTCCGCCCCGCCGAGTGCAGACTATACCTTATATATATAATGCGTGTTGCGGCGGCCGAAAAACGGGGTCAGTGATGGGCCTGCATAAAGTCGAGTTCGGCGGCGAGCATCTCAAGCAAAGGCATTGCAAAACCGTGTTTCCGTGCCTCGGCTATGGGACGTTGGTAAAGGTAGTAGAGTTCGAGCGGGTGGCGATGGTCGTAATCGAACTTCATGCTTGAGGCGAAATCGGGCATCTTTGCCGTCATGTTCATCATCTCGTCGGCATAATCATAATCCACTCCCTTCACGCCGCACGCCTTTGCCGCGCCAATCACTTCGAGCATCATTTGTTTTATCACCGCCGCAATCGGTGCGCGTTCAGTGAGGCTTCTTGCCGAGGGTGCGTCAACTGCCACGGTCATGCCATTGAACGGCATGTTCCACACAGCCTTTTTCCAGCGCATTTCCATGAAGTCGGCGGCTTCCACCCTTATTCCGCAGTCTTTCATGTCGGCTATCATTCGGTCGAAAGCCGCTTGGTTGCCCACTGAATAGTTCCCCACTTGCAGGCGTCCGAGCCCAATGTGGTTGATATGCCCTGGCGCGGGTTTCAACGTGCATATATAGGCCACTCCGCCGGCTATCTGCACCCCGGGCATGGCTTTCTGCAAATCGTCCTCCACGCCAATTCCGTTTTGAATCTGCAAAACTATCGTGTCATTTCCCACAACGGGGGCAAGCATCTCGGGCAGACGGTCGTTGATAATCGACTTCAGCCCAACTATCACCACATCACATACGGGCATCTTGCGTGTGTCGTCGTAGGCAGCTACCTTGTCCAAGTGATAAGACCCGTCGCACGAATCCACTTGCAGGCCGTTGTCGCACACAAACTCGTAATCGCTATGCAGCAGAAAGTGCACGTCGCGTCCTGCCTTTGCCAGCAAACCTCCATAATAGCCTCCAATGGCTCCTGTTCCAATTATTGCGTATTTCATTTTCTGTAAGTTTTATTTTCAAACCAATATTGCCCTGCGCCAAGCCCCGGCGTTTGGGTATGTAAAGGTAGGAAGAATTTGCCACACCTTGCCTTTTTGCCCCGCATATATTTGCCCCAAAAAACAAGTAGGCATCTTGCGAAAACTCCGGGCCATGAAATTTAAATTCCGACGCATCTCGTAAAAATTAGATGCGGCGGAGTTTTTCACTACAACGCATCTCGTAAAACACGAAATGCGTTGCCGTTTTCCGCACTTCCCGTGGATTTTAACATTTAACCCGAGAAAAGAGCCCGAAAAGGGCGAAAATGTAAGAAATATCCTATCTTTTGTAAGAAATATCCTACTCTGCAATCAATTGTAATACCTATATTTGCAACAGAACCCAGCGCAAATGCGATGCCTGCGGACTTAAATCGAATTTTAACAATTAACATAAGTTCAACGACATTCCTCCGACAATAATCATTGCCCGGGGAATTGAAAAAATCAATCGTTTATGAGAAACAAACTACTCAACTTTTCAGGAGGAGCAATGCTGCTACTGCTTGTTCTTATGCTCTGGGGCGTAACATCAGTCAAGGCGCAAACTTACTACGGCTTTCGTATCAACGGAACAACTATTACAAGCGCGAACTATCAAAATCTCAGCAATATCGAAGGTGTGAGCGGAACCATAACATACACAGGTAGTAAATTAATCCTCAAGAACGCAACAATCACAGCCGAATATAGCGCCGGATTCGCGAATTATGGTAACCCAAACCTCAATATCGAACTTCAGGGGAAAAACAAAATCATAGCCTATAACCACTATGGAATGATATTGGATTGTAGTACAGCTTTCTTGGGAACCGGAACACTCGAAGTGGTTAGCGTAAATTCTTCTGGCATAAAGCTCACAAACGGCTCCTCACTTGCGATCGCCGATTGCGCTATGAATGTAAGCGGCAAGGAGTATGGTATCATCGGAAACGGCGGGGCAGAAGCGTTATCCGTGCTGAGTTCCGCAACACTAACGGCAGAGGGGCAAAAAGGGGCTATCTGCGACCTTAGTTCTGCCTCCTACACAGGTTTTATAGTAAGCTCGCCCGAAGGAGCTGCGTTCAACCCAACGATGAGATGCTTTGCACTCAACGGAGATACGGTAACCGGGAAAATTACGATAGAGAAAGTAGCTTTCTACGACTTTACTGTTGCCGGCAAATCGGTTTCAACTTTAAACTACAAAAAGCTCAGCCAACTGCACGGCGTGAACGGAACGATAGAATACGACCGAGAAAAAAATATCCTCACTCTCGACAACGCTACAATCGACTACTCCAACGTTGGTATTGAGAACACCGGCAACGAGGGCCTTATAATCAATCTGAAAGGGGAGAACACCATTACCACAGGCGGGCAAGCTTTAAAACTATACAAGTCTACAACAATTAGTGGCGGCGGAACGCTCAACGCAACGTCCGACGATTATAGCAGTATCTCTACCGTATACAAAAATGCCGCTCTTGTTATCGACAGTTGCACCATAAATGCAAAATCCCCGAACCCAGGTATTAGCGCAACGGGAAATGTTACAATACGCAACGCAAATGTAACCACCGAGAGCCAGTCGGGATCATTCGCTGCCGCATCTCTTACCCTCATTGGCTGCAAAATTGAAGAGCCCAGCGGAGCTGCTTTTGACGAAGACTTAAAATC
>CAVFYC010000078.1:0-10152 GCA_963626585.1 Christensenellaceae bacterium Phil1
GGCGGCGTATGCATAAACTTCGTCCCCAAATCTACAATGATGGAGATAGAGTAAAAATGGGAAACAACGCTGAAAACAACAAACGCATCGCGAAGAACACCCTATTGCTCTACATAAGAATGCTCTTTTTGATGTGTATCACTTTATACACAAGTCGCGTTGTATTAAACACTTTAGGAGTAATTGATTATGGAATCTACAATGTTGTCGGAGGTATTGTTTCAATGTTCGGGTTTATCAATACCTCAATGGCAGCAGCAACGCAAAGATACATCACGTTTGCCATCGGGAAAAATGACCCCCCGCTACTTCAAAAAACATTTTCCACAGCACTCCAAATACACGTTCTTATAGCTATAATCATTGTGATTTTAAGCGAAACCGTTGGGCTTTGGTTTCTTTACAACAAACTTCAAATACCACCGGAACGCATGGACGCCGCTTTTTGGATATTACAATTTTCCATTATTGATGCCTTTGTAATGATAATAAGCGTTCCATACAATGCAGATATCATTGCTCACGAGCGAATGTCTGCATTTGCTTATATTTCGATTTTAGAAGGAATACTGAAACTCGCCATTGTTTTTGCTTTATTGCTTTACAAATGCGACAAACTTATTCTTTATGCCTTTTTGCTATTGGTTGTGCAATTAATCATACGATTTTGTTATAGCACATACTGCTACAAACATTTTTTTGAGACGAAATACAAAAATATATGGGACAAAAAACTTTTTAGTAATTTGGTAAGTTTCGCAGGGTGGAGCATATGGGGAAATTTGGCAGCCATTATTATGGGACAAGGGTTAAACTTTTTGCTAAACATATTCTTTGGACCCATCGCAAATACAGCTCGGGGCATTGCCTTACAGGTTCAAAGCGCTGTACAACAATTCGTAAGTAATTTTCAAATGGCGCTCAATCCACAAATTACTAAAACATATGCACAAGGAGAGATGTCCGAAATGCACAACCTAATGTTTCGCAGTGCGCGTTTCTCTTTTTATCTTTTATTCTTATTGTCTTTACCTATTCTTTTTGAAACCCAATTCGTATTAACCATTTGGCTTAAAATAGTACCAGAATACACTGTAACATTTCTGAGATTGATGATATGTATCTCGTTGCTATACACGCTGGCCAACCCAATGGTTATCGCCAACCAAGCAACGGGAAAAGTAAAAAAATACCAGGCGGTTTGTGGTAGCACCCTTATTCTTATTCTCCCAATTTCTTATCTTTGTCTAAGAATGGGATTTCCCGCATATTCGGTGTTTATCGTAAACCTAATAATGGAATGCATCTGCCAACTATTAAGAATGATCATGTTACGCAATTTAATCGATCTTAAACTACGAGAATACTTTACCAATATATATTTCCGTGTTATAATGGTTATTATTGGTTCTACAATCATACCATTTATCCTATACAATTATTTAGAAGAATCTATTTTACGTTTTCTTATAATCAGCCTTACCTGTGCTGTCTCTGTTTCTACAATGTCATATATATTAGGAATGACCAACAGCGAAAAGACGTTCGTAAGGAAACAGCTAAAAGCTATCGCATGTAAAATCAAATAAGATTTGAAACTAAAGATGAAAATCGGAATATTAACACAACCATTACGCAATAATTATGGAGGGCTACTTCAAGCGTTTGCCTTAACTAAAATATTGCACGACATGGGACATAAGGCTATCATATTGCAACGGAGAAACGTTTACCAAATAAAAGGGTCTCATATATTATACTTAATAAGTTGGTGGCTTAGGTGTTTGCTACACACACACCGATATATATCACAAAAAAAATGGAGCATAATAGAAAAGAACACACAAGATTTTACCAACAAATACATTCCCACATCTCCACTTATATATAAAACCCCCAAACTACGTAAATTTATTGCTTTGCAAAAGATTGAAGCACTCGTAGTAGGCAGCGACCAAGTATGGCGTCCTCAATATTCTCCATGTATAGAGGACTTTTTCTTGGATTTTGCACAAAATATGAACATAAAAAAAATAGCATATGCCGCTTCGTTTGGAACAGATATTTGGGAATTCGATAGCAAACAAACAAAAAAGTTCTCCAGATTATTGGCATCGTTCGATGCCATCAGTGTACGAGAAGATTCTGCAGTCTTTCTTTGCCAAGAAAATTTCAAAACAAATCCTCCTTTTCATGTACTAGACCCAACTCTACTCCTTTCTATAAATGATTACTATGAAATCATTAACGATCAAAAAAAAGCATCTAAATGCGATGGCGAATTGTTTTGTTATATATTAGACAACAATCCAACAAAAAAAGATTTCATAACAAAATGTGCAAACGCCTCAAAATACAAACCATACTTTTGTATGCCTAAAAAAGCGGTTACACCAAATAATGTTTTTACCAATATAGATGATTGTATATACCCTCCTGTAGAACAATGGCTACAATCATTTAGAGATGCAAAACTGGTAATAACAGACTCTTTCCATGGTTGTGTTTTCTCTATCATCTTTCACAAACCTTTTTGGGTTATAAAAAATCCTCAAAGAGGCAATAGTCGCTTTGAAAGTTTACTTAGGTTATTCAAACTAGAGGATCGTGCCATAAACGGCTCTTTTACTAATTTCAATTGGGATAGTCGTATTAATTGGGACGATGTTGATAGTCGCATAAAAGAAGAAAAAAACAAATCTATCACATTCTTAGCCAATGCCCTAATTAATAAAAAATGAAACCATTAATTTCCATAATAATACCTATATACAACACAGAAAAGTTACTCCCTAGATGCATTAATAGCATTCTTTCTCTGTCAATAGAACAATTAGAGATAATTCTTGTTGATGATGGTAGTACAGATAACTCTGGAAGTATTTGTGATTATTGGGGACGTGAATATGACTTTATAAAGGTAATACATAAAACAAACGGGGGGGTCAGTAGCGCAAGGAATTTAGGTATTAGGGCTGCCCAAGGAGAATATATTGCTTTCATTGACAGCGATGACTATCTTGAGGGAAAAGATTTCAACAACATTCTAAATACGTGTATCGAGAACGATTTAGATGTTTGTCTTTACAAGTTTAAGATTATGGATAGAAACGGCGGAGGCAAAATTTGCTTTGATCACGCTTTTTACTACAACCATATTTATACGGGGGAAGACGTTATTTTCAACAACTTCAATACAAGTTCTGCTTGCATCGCTTTTTTCAAATTGGAGCACATCCGAAAACACTCGATATCGTTTTGTAAAGATTTGTCGTATAGCGAAGATGCTGATTTCGTATTTCATGCCATAGTTTTTGCTAAAAAGATAATGTTTACGAATTATGTCCCCTATGTTTACGCATATAATGGAGGATCTGCAACCAACAGTACAAGTTCTAATATTGAAAAACGGCATAAAAAGATACGTTCCAATATTCTTATGGCTAAACATTTAAAAGAAATATGCCATAATTGTAATATTTCCAAGAATCTACATCCTATATTGAAACGTTGGTCTAATTCCATTGTTGTTGGAGAATTTCTTTCTTTGAAAAATTCATTTGAGGATATAGCTTTTTTCTGCAGAGAAAGCAATATCTTAAAAGTTTTGCCTCTAAAAGGCAAAACTCAATCCTGGAAATCCACCATAATGATACCCGTAATAAATACTATAGCTCTTTTTTACAGAAAAAAGATTTGATAGCTTTGTTTTTTTCTATCTTATAAATGGCCTTTTGATTTTCAAAAAAACTATTCCGCATCTCGTAAAAACTAGGTCTGATATAATTTAAATTCCAAGGCATCTAGTTTAAATTATGTCTGACATCAGAAAAGAGCTTTGTGCGAAGAGTTTACGAGCAACAAATAACGGGGAAACATTTACTGCGAAATTTAAACTATGAGGAAAATAGCACTTATCTCTTTATCCACTCCTACGTTCAACAACGTTAGGGCGGCATCTGCGTTGCCTTATCATTTGATTAAAGGGGCAAAAGAATGCGGAGAAACGGAATTTGAGATTTTCAGTTTCAACATAAACAATATCGACAACAAAGGTATAGGGCAAACTGAAAAGGAATTAGGCGTTAGAATTCGGTTGTTGAAACTGCCGAAATTTATCAAATGGCTATTCCGTCTACATTTGATTTTTCTTAGGGTTTTATTGAAATTCCCGCTATATGCTTATTTGCGTATCGATAAAGACATACAAAAAGCTATTTCAAGCAGCAATCCGGATGTTGTATGGATTTATGGTGAAGAAATTGCCGGATTGGCAAAACTATTTCCAAGTAACAGACGTATAGTAACGATGCCCGATTGCGAATCGATGTATTACCACCGGCTTTTAGCCAAGGGATTTGCAAGCGACAGCCTTTTAAAAATATTGAAATACTCCTATGCCTATTCGCAATACCGGCGTCTCGAAAAAAGAGTGTATTCCAAAGGTGTATTATATCATTTTGTTGGAATGGCAGACAGAGATTTCTTTAAGGAAATAAATCCCGAAGCAAATGCAATCTTCCTGCCTCATCCTTTATACGCTTACAATGAAGCCAAGACCATAAAATTTCATCGTCCTAAAATAAAATTGCTTTTTGCCGGGCGTTATGATTTTTACTGCTGCCACGGAAGCGATGCCTTGCTCAATGGGATTATAAAATCCGAAGTTTTGAAAGCGCAATACGAAATAACATTATTGGGTAAAGGCTGGGAGAATTGGAACAAACTTCTGAACGATGCCGGTTGGACTACACAGCAAATTGTTTTCGCACCTGATTATATAGCAGAATTACAGAAGCACGACATACAAGTAAACGCCATAGACATCGGAACAGGCACTAAAGGAAAAGTGCTTGACGCTATTTCAAACGGACTTCTCGAATTCGGCACATCATACGCTCTCGAAAATATCGCAGTTACACACAACGATAGTTGTATTCTGTACAAAGATATCACGGAAGCAGTCGAAATACTTGAGAAAATTCCTCAAGAAACAACAAACTACGAGAATATGACAGAGAAAGGGCGACAAGCGGTAATCACTTGCCATTCCCATAAAGTTATTGCCCAACAACTTTTCAAATAATCCTATCCAAAGAAAAACAATGCTGCTATACTTATTTATATTTACATGTCCGTTTTTGCTATACATCGGTATGGGAAACCAAAGAAATCGGAATGTTATTCCCCTAGCTTTGTTCTTGTTGTTTCTTTCACTTTTTGTAGGTTTTTCAGACATGTTCGGCGGATACGACCGCTATATCTACGGTGAAGTATTCGACTCGATTGCCGACATAACCACAAAGCACGGAAGTTATGTTGATAGCGGAAGTTTTTTGTTTTTCAACGGCGAGTACGGATACACCGTTCTTAACATAATAATCTCTTTCTACACAGCCAACCGGTATATTTTTATTCTGTCGATAACTTTGATCATCTATCTGATGCTTTTTATCGACCTCAAACGCTACACCGAAAACTATCCTTTTGCTTTGATACTTTTTATGGGGCTTTGGTTTTTCTTTAGCTTCACTTATCTGCGACAGGTATTGGGAGCTACTGTGGCGTGGCTCGGTGTAAAATACGTGATAGAAAGGAAGCCGATAAAATTTTTTGTTGTCTGTTTAATAGCGTTCTCTTTACACAATTCTGCAATAATCTTTCTTCCGCTTTATTTTGTTCCAAGACGTAAATTCAGTGTTTCTTTTGTTGTTTTCATAATGATAGCAGCACTGATACTCGGCTTAACACCACTTCCTAATGCTCTTTTCAGCACATACGACCAAACCAGCGCTTTTGAACGAGTAAATGACTACAACGCGACAGATGCTTTTCGTGTGGAATATCTATTGGAAGCTATATTCTTCCTTTTCATTATCCTCACAAACTATCGCTACATTCCCAGAACCAACACTCACATAGTGTTGCTCAATATGGCTTTGATTTTTTGCGCTCTTCTGTTGTTTTTCATTCGTTCCGACAATGGCGGACGCATCTCCTGGTATTATATCATCGGATTAATTGCGACGATTACGACTATATGTACTGGTAAATACAAGCAATTAGGAGTAACAACATTTATGATTTTAGTAAGCCTTGGATTGTATCTTCGAATTTACTACAGTTGGGAGCCTTTTGTTTATCCCTACAAATCGTTCTTCTCCAATGGTTATCGCGAAAACGATAAGATTCGCGACAAATACGAATACGATTATAAATACGATCAAGACAAATTTTATCGAGAAGCCTTCAGATGGCAAACAAATTTCTAAATATATTTTCCTGATTTGTTTTCGCCAAAACGATGTCTGATATAATTTAAATTCCAAGGCATCTAGTTTAAATTATGTCTGACATCGTTTTCACGAGATGCCGACAAATAAAAAACACAATGATAATAACGGTTTTTACGCCTACATATAATAGAGCCAAACTGCTGCCGAGGCTTTTTGAAAGTTTGTGTGCGCAAACGTGTACGGACTTTGAATGGCTTATTGTCGACGACGGTTCTACCGACAACACAGAAGAAGTGGTCGGGAACTTCATCAAAGACCACAAGCAGAGTTTTCCTATACAATATATAAGGAAAGAGAATGGCGGTAAGCATACTGCAATAAACCTTGGGGCAAAAGAGGCGAAAGGCGATTTGTTTTTGATTGCTGACAGCGACGACAAACTGCCAGGGAATGCGATTGCAGACATCGCCAAAGTTTATGAAACAATCAAAGGTGATTCTTCATACGCCGGAGTCTGCGGACTTGACGAAGATTTCAACGGAGAAATCATCGGCAACGGACTTCCACAAGATATTATCGACGCAAGTTCGTTGGACATAAGATTCCGGTTTGGCGTTACAGGAGATCTAAAAGAAGTGTTCCTCACCAAGGTGATGCGCGAGTACACTTTCCCCGAAACAAAAGGCGAACGTTTCTGCCCGGAAGCATTGGTATGGAACAGAATTGCCGGCAAATATAAATTGCGCTTCTTCAACAAAGCGGTGTATTCGGTGGAATATCAACAAGGCGGACTTACGGCAAACATCGTAAGGATAAGAATGAACAGTCCTGTGGCTTCGATGATGACCTATGCCGAAATGACGAAATATAAAGGCGTTCCGTTGATGCAGAAAATGCGCTCGGCAATAAATTATTGGCGGTTCAGATTTTGCGCGACCGACAAAAAAGCCCCAATGCCGCAACTCGCAGCAAAATGGTTCTGGACGAAACCTATTGGGTGGCTCATGCACAAAAAAGACTGCAAGAACAACTGTGTACGATGAAGATTCTTCAAGTTATAACCTCGCTGAAAATTGGCGGTGCTGAGACTTTGGTGGTAAATATGACGCCGAAGTTGCGTAAGATGGGGCACGAAGTCGATGTTTGCGTGTTCAACGGCGACAACACACCGCTTATGAAACGCCTTGTGGCGGAGAATCCAGGAATTAAAGTGTATAAGTTCGGACGCGGGTACTATAATCCGTTATACATATTGAAGCTGGCACGAATAATGCGCCGCTACGATATTGTACACTCCCACAATTCTTCGCCGCAGCTCTTTGTGGCTGCGGCGAAAGTGTTATGTTCGGTGGGGCTATGCTCCACCGAACATAACACTTCCAACCGCAAACGCGGTTGGAAGTGGTATGTTCCGATAGAGAGCCATATGTACAACGCATACGACCATATCATTTGCATAAGCAAGATTGCCGAAGAAAAGTTGCGCGAGTATATGGGCGGGGAATGGCTTGTAGAAGGAACGGAAAGGTATTCCAAAATCTCCACAATAAACAACGGCGTAGACGTAATGGGCATTCACAACGCGGCGCCGCTTGCCGGCGCGCACAAACCAGGAACTTTTGTTACGACAATGATTGCCGGATTTCGTAACTCAAAGGATCAGGATACGATAATAAGAGCAATGGCGCTGCTGCCCGACAATTTCGTGTTTTGGATTGTTGGAGACGGCGAGAGACGGGAAGAACTTGAAACGCTGACAAACAAAATGAATTTGGGAAGCCGGGTAAAATTCTGGGGGATACGTTCTGATGTGCCCAGCATACTGAAATCGTCTGACGTAGTTGCGATGTCAAGCCATTGGGAAGGGCTTTCGCTTTCAAACATCGAGGGTATGAGCGCAGGCAAACCGTTTGTCGCGTCGAATGTAAATGGTTTGAAAGAAGTTACAAAGGGCTACGGCATACTCTTCGAGCATAAAAACGAAAAGGAATTGGCCGGAATAATAAAACGCCTGCATGACGACAAGAATCTATACGACCAAACTGCCAAGGCGTGCTATATGCGTGCGCAGGAGTTTGACATCTCGGTAATGGTAAAGAAGTACAACGAAGTTTACGAGGGCATTGCAGCCGCCAGAGGCAAGAAATAACCTACGGCTTCAAATCCCAAACGAACGATAAGCAATCCGCGTGGCATGAAAATGCTGCGCGGATTTTTGTTTTCCTATTCCACACAAAATCTCTACTTTCCCAGAGGGCTTACGAACATTCTGTGTGGGCAAATAAACCTTCCCGGGGAAAATACGTCGCATTTCATTCAGATTCTGCGGCAGAGTTTTTCGCGGACAACGGTTCCCTGACAGACGAAATGCTGTCCATTTTGCGCTGCAAAGCCACTTTAAGGTCATCGGCAGGGCTTAGTCCGAGTTTTTTACGGATATTGGAGCGCGTGGTAGTGATATTCGATTCGTTTTTATCAAGTATGTGGCAGATATCGCCCAATTTCTTGTCCTGCAAAACGAGTCGGCAAATTTCCCGCTCCGATTGTGAAAGCATCGGAAAGGCTCTGCCTATTGCTTCCTCGCTGAACTGCTTGGCATAATAATACCTTTTCATGTTGCAATATACGTTGCGTTGCGCCCGTTTGCCGAGAATATCAAAAACCGCCAGTATCTTGTCGTCCGACATCTCCTGATCGGCGAGTTTTACATAGGCTTTAACTTGTTCGCGGGTGAGATTGAAGAGCGCAAACATGGCATCGTCTTCCTGTTTTAGGGTTTGGTTTTCACGCTGTATTCTCCGAGTGCTCCAGACAAGCGACGTACCTAAAAATCCGAGCAACAAAAACATGGTAACAATTACTGTAGCGAGAACGCGAAACCAATGATCGCCGGTGATAACGGCGCAAGAACCGTAGACAAGCAATGAAATTACGGAGAGAATGAGCGGATCGTTTTTTTGGCAGGCTATAATCGAGAGGGCAACGTTGAGAATCATCATGGTAATGTTTGACATAATTAATGTCTTGTGAAATCCCGTAAGCAGTTCCACGTTGTTTACGGATATATGCACCAGCTGCGCCGACACAATGGTTTGCACCGAATACATGATGATTCTTAGCGAGGTGGAAAGGCGCAGTTTTCGTTTTATATAGCCTATAAGTGAAAACAGAGCCACTATTTGCAGAGTTCCCAACACTCCGATGAAAAAATAGCGCGACGTAGCAACGGCCTTAGGCATGAAAATCACGGTAACAATAGATATCTGCAACACATAATATATGAGCGACAACAATTGCTGCCTTTTCAAATAAGCCTTCTCCCGGTTTATAAACCCGAACAAAGGATTTTTGTTTTCAATGGAATCTGATATCGGAAACATATCTGTTTATTAGCGAGTTTAGTGGTTTTGATGTTTTTTGACGTACAAAAATAATAAGATTTTTGCGTTTTGACTATTTTTGATTATGGAAAAATTTGGCGGATATTTCATGCCTTTTTAATTTTGCAGCGTTTGAAACAGCAAAAAACGAAGCATACTCTATTGTAATCAAATCTGAGATAAAAATATTTCTACAAGATTTGAAACAAATACAATACCGTTACGATATACAGCCAATAGACTATTTGGACTGATTTTCACATTTTCAACTCTTATTTATTTATGTATAGCCCCCACGAGAGATTCGCCGGGGCTTTTTTATTGACCTCGTCCCTACTCCACCCCACCTGGACGCCCACGATATGGCCTTAAGTTTTTTCGCCGACAAGAGTTATAAAAACTTTACCACATATGGCAAAAACATTGCCGCATATCGCGAAAACAATGTCTGACATTATTCAAACGATGTCAGACATTATTTAAATAATATCAGACATCGGAAAAACGAAATGCTTTGGCGTTTTTTCAGCATATAC
>CAVFYC010000079.1:0-9986 GCA_963626585.1 Christensenellaceae bacterium Phil1
TTTCAAGGCATAGAATTCCTTTCCCGAAAGTGGCGGCGGATTTGGCATGACGTTTGTAAAATAAAATAGTGGGGCAAGATAAAACAACTTGTAGAAAAAGAGTAACTTTGTAGAACTTTTATATTTAGGATAGAGGAATGAAGCCAACCGATTACGTGTATATTATTATTGTAGCCGCAGCTGTGGTGTATTACGCCTATGGATATTTCAAGAAGAAACAGAAAAAGAGAAACGAAAACAAGAATAATGTTCCTGCTGTTTCAGTAAAACCCAACGGCAAGGAGAATCCGCAAATCTCAAACGCAGAAACGGGGGACGACTATTTGAACGGAACGAGAGATGCACTGCTCGAAATTTTGCAGAAACTGAACTGCGACCCACAGGTGTCGGAAGATGCTGCCGACAATCACATAGGCTTTGCATACCAAGGCGAGAAATTCCTCGTGAGTGCCTCCAACGATGCCGCATTTGTGCATTTCTACGATTTGGGGTGGGAGGCCGTTGAAATGAACAACATCGACGAATTGTCGAGATACCGCAAGGCGGTGAACAATGTGAATATAAATCTGCCGGTTACGCTATATTATACCTACGACACCGAAGATACAAAACAACTCACGGTACATACGTCGATGAGTGTCCTGGTGCTGAAAGATATGCCACACTTGCAAGATTACGTGGTGAGCATCTTGGGGCTTTTCTTTACTGCCCACAGAGAATTTGCAAAGGAACTCGACGAAATGAGACGCAATAACGAATAGCCGCTTCGAGACATGGCGCATACAAAAACGCGAGCCACATTCCGCAACCGGAATGTGGCTCGAACGTTATCTGACCTGCAAAATCTATTTCTTGAGCAAATCGGGACGCAGACGCTTGGTGCGCTCCATAGATTGCGCCAATTCCCATTCTTTAATCTTCGCGTCGTGCCCGCTAAGCAACACCTCCGGCACTTTCCAGCCCTTGTAGTCGGCAGGACGCGTGTAAACCGGCGCGGCAAGCAAGTTGTCCTGAAAAGAGTCTGACAACGCGCTCTGCTCGTCGCTCAAAACTCCCGGCACAAGCCTCGTAATAGCATCGGCCATGGCTGCCGCAGCAATTTCGCCGCCCGTAAGCACAAAATCACCCATGCTCACCTCTTTTGTAACCAAGTGCTCGCGCACACGATAGTCAACACCTTTGTAGTGGCCGCACAAAATTATAATGTTGTGCAGCATCGACAAATCGTTGGCCATTCTCTGGTCGAATTGCTCGCCGTCGGGAGTTGTGAAAATCACTTCGTCGTAATCTCGCTCGCTTTTCAGTTTTGCGATACAGGCATCAATCGGCTGGCATTGCATTACCATTCCCGCGAAGCCCCCGAAAGGATAATCGTCAACGCGTCTGTGCTTGTCGGTGGTGTAGTCGCGCAAATTGTGGACGTATATCTCCACGAGTCCTTTCTTTTGCGCGCGTCCGAGGATTGACATGTTCATAAATCCCTCAAGCATTTCGGGCAAAACGGTTATTATATCTATTCTCATAAGGGGTGTAGTTTATCGCAGGTGCAAAGTTATTGAAAATATCCCAGGCCTTGTTTGCTTTTGGTCTTATTTGATTAGCTTTTGACCTTATTTGAATTGTACGTTCTCCACGTTTTTCCCAACTACAAAGCATTTGTCGGAGAGCGAACCTATTTTCGTTCCTTCGATGTTCACGTTCTCGAAAATTACATTGCTTACGCTTTTTGCGGGAGTGCCTTCTTTTTGCCAGCCATACAAGTGAATTTGGTTTGCAATGGAGCTGCGGCTGTTTTTAAGGCAGTTAATGTTGCGGTAAACAAGGTTGGAAATTCCTCCGGGCGTTGTTTGGTCGCCGGGAAGCGCTCCAAACCAAAATGAAGGCTGGAAGCCGGCTGCGATAAGGCGTTCGCAATGATACACGTCAATGTTCTCGTAGGATATGTTGCGGAAAAAAGTGCCGTGAATGCAGCAAATTGTCATTGCAGCGCGTTCGTCGAGCATTTCGTGGTAGTCGGGGTCGTCGTAACTGAACAAAATGCTGCTGTTCATGAACCTAATGTTTTCGTAAAGCTGACAATGATTTTCTGCGCCTATTCCCATAGCACAGTTGCAGTCATTCCAGAGTTGCATTCCGCAGAATGTTATGTTTCTTGTGGGAGGACATTCTGACGGTTTGCGGCTGTCGAGTCCTTTTATTGCGATGGCGTCGTCGTTTGCCCGGATAAAGGTGTTGAGAAATGCGCACTGCTGGCAATTCACAACGTCGAGTCCGTCGGTTGAGGCGTATCTTGTGGAGAGTATCTTGACTCCCTTGAATTCTACGTTCTTGCAATGATTTATTACAACCTGCCAAACTCCCGGCCGGTGGCAATGAAACAAAACTCCCTCCACGTCGGCGCCGTTGCAGTCGTTTGCCTCAAAAACCACACGGGCATTACGCGTGTCGTTATACACCATTCCGCGTCCGTGTACCTTTGTGCCTTTTTCTGTACCCCACAGTCCGATGCGTCCATAGAGCACTGCGCCTCCGGCAAGGTATACTTTCCACCCGTTGTCGAGCACGAGAATATCTCTGTTGAGTATTTTTTCCATGTCGTAGTATCCCGGGCCGAAGTAATACACTTTTTCTTTTTCGTATTTGTGGAAACCGTTGCGATTAGGCACCTTGGGCGCGTTGCGGTCTACGCTGTTGCAGAAAAGGTGCAGCGCGTCTTTTTTGTATTCTCCGTTCACAACCACCGTGATGTTCTGGTCGGCGCGATTGGTCTTTATTTCAATTGTCTTGGCTCCCGTCTTTTTCACCGACAGAAGGTCGAGTTTTTTTATTGGCATCACTTCATACGTTTTTATAGGCTTGGCGTATGAAATCTTTATGGTAATTTCTTTTCCGTTGTTGAACTCAAAACTTCCAAACTGTACCAATCCGCCCCAATGACTGCGGTCGTTGTAAAGTCCCACCTTCTTTCCGTTCACCGTAACCTTGAAAGTGTTTTCCCCTTCCATGGGAAATTCGGCGGCAGTTGCGTGGGTTATCAACGAACTGTCGGGCGCGATGTAATTTTCTCCGTTTGAATAATCGGCATGTGCCGCAAGGCATTGCGCCAATGGGCATACCAATAGAAATAGAAGCGATATGGCTTTCTTGAAAATCATGATGTAAAAGTCTTTAATAGTAAATAGCAGGAATATCCTTTTGCAAATATAACTCTTATCTGTTTAACAACGTGCAAACGGGGCTGAAAACTAAGAGGAAAAGGATAAGTTTTAAGGGATAACAGATGCCGAAAAAACTACAAGGCTTGTTGTAAAAACGATGTCAGACATAATCTGAATAATATCAGACATTGTTTAAAAGATATCAGACATTGTTTTTACGACTTCGCACATCTGAAAATACGAGGTCAGACAACGTTTTTACGAGATGCGTCGGAATTTAAATTAGATGCGTCGGAATTTAAATTTGGTGGCCCGGAGTTTTTCACGAGATGCCTTGGAATTTTTGCGCTATCGCGTGGTATTTTAAAATATTGCGTAACGATTTAATTCACAGCCTTTTTCTTGTTTTCTTTATCCTTTTTCCAAAGTTCCCAAGAGTTTATCATATTTTGCCAAAGCACATAGCTTCCCGGAGCCACGGCAGCAATGGGGCTGAGATACGTGAGAGCCATCCAAATGGTGAACATCGTGTTTTTCTGTCCCAAAGCCTGTCCGGCGCTTATGCGGTCGGTTTCGCACGTGGTGCCGCCAATTATCCAGCCCGAGACGAATTTGAGCAAACAAACCAGCAGCGCGCCTATCACCAGAGCCACAACAACGTGCGGACGGTTGAGACTCGCAAAAACCACACGCATTGTCATTCCCGTAACCATGGTGAGCGAACAGCCCCAAATGTAGAACGCAATGTCTTTGAGCGCGGCAAAACGGCTGTGAAGCCGGGGCATGGTGTATTTCACGAACATGGCGAGAAGGAAAGGCAATATCAAAAGCTGCGAAACCTTTATCAGCACCATGGTGAACGCATTGATAATGTGCATGTCGCCCACGGGGTGAATCACAGGGCAGATAAACGTGATGAGAAAGGCCGAGAGAATGTTGCTCTCAAGCGTGTAGCTCGTGAGAGAGGCTGCGCTTCCGCCAAGCTTGCCCGTAACCACAGCGGCAGCCGATGCCGTGGGACTGATAAGGCATGCCAGCACTCCTTCGGCCACAAGTTCGGCAGCCGAGGACGGACGCAATATTTTTATAATCACCACTGCGCACAACACCGAGAGCACCGTTTGCAAAACCAATGTGGCGGCGTGCCAACGGCGAGGCTTCATCTCCTTGAAATCTATCTTGCAAAACGTGAAAAACAGCATCAGGAAAATCGCCGTGGGCATCAAATACGACGCCGCTTCGAGGAAAAACGGCTTGGCAGGCGCAAGAGCCGGAATCTTGGCGAACAACAAGTAAATTGCAGTGCCCGTACACATCGCCGTGGGCAATAACCAAATTTTCAGAAAGGATATAATGCAGTCAAAAACCTTTTTCATCTCAACAAATTATTGACAAATGCAAAATTAGGCGCTTTCTGTTATAAAATGTTACCTTTGCAGCCGCATTTTCAGCATTTCATTCCGGTTTTCGAGCCGAATGCAACACATCGTGCACAATCGACGTATTATACAATACAATTATGTTTAAACAAAAACTCAAACAGGCACAGCCCGGAACGTTCAAACGTTTCTCGCGCAAGCACTACGCCCTGCTCCTATGCTTCCACCGCGAAGTTAAAATAGGAGTACTCAGCGTGGCAACCCTTGGCGCAACCCAGGCAGCCCTTGCAATTTGTCCGCAAGCCCACACAGCAGGCGACACAATTGCAGAGCAAAATCTTGGAGAGGCTATCGTAACGGCGAGCCGTGCCAAAATTGCAGCCGACAAGGCAGCACGTGTTGTTAGCGTCATAACCCGCAGCGATATAGATCGGGCGGGCGCGACGTCTGTCAACGATCTTTTAAAACTAACCGTGGGCGCGGACGTCCGACAGCGCGGCGGTTTTGGAGTACAGTCGGACATAAGCATAAACGGAGGCACTTTCGACCAAATCACTATACTCTTGAACGGAGTATCTGTGAACAATCCGCAAACAGGTCATTTGGCGGCTGATTTTCCTGTGTCGCCCGACGAAATCGAAAGGATAGAAATCCTCGAAGGTGCGGCGGGAAGACTGATGGGAAGCCAGGCTTTTAGCGGGGCAATCAACATCGTTACGCGCAAGGTCGACAAAAATTCGCTGCACGCCAATATCAGCGCCGGTTCGTTTGGCAGCGTGGGCGCGGGAGCGAATGTAGGAGTGAAGACAGCCGACTTCACGCATTTTGTAAGCGGCAATTTCACGCGCAGCGACGGCGGAACGGAAAACAGTGCCTTTAATCTTGGAAATGCATTCTACAACGGCACGTTCCGCTCCGACAACGTTACGGCTACATGGCAAACCGGGATTGTGGCAAAGGAATACGGCGCAAATACATTCTACAGCGCGGCATATCCAAGGCAATGGGAATCGAATACACGCATCTTTGCATCGGCAAAAGCCGAGACGCAGGGAAAGATACACGTCGCCCCGCAAATTTCATGGATTCGTTCCACTGATCACTTTGAGCTAATTCGCCGTTCGCCGCGCGGAGAAAATTTCCACCGCAACGACGTATTTTCTTTCTCGGTCAACGCGTGGACAAGCTGGCTTCTCGGCCGCACGGCAATAGGCGCAGAATTGAGGAGCGACAATATTATTTCTTCCAACTTGGGCCGGCCGCTCGATTCAACGCGCTACGTGGCGGTGAGCGGGCACAAGGGAAATTTTTACACGCACGACGACCATCGTACAGACGTCAATTATTTTGTGGAGCACAATGTCGTGGCGGGGATATTCACTTTCTCGGCGGGCTTGTTGGTTAATCGCAACACGGCTGTTGACGAAAAATTCCGCTTATACCCCGGCGTTGACATTAGCTGCCGTCCCGGCGACGGCCTGCGCCTTTTTGCTTCGTGGAACAAGGCCATGCGTTTGCCCACGTTCACAGATCTTTACTACAAGAGCCCTACTCAGGAGGGCAATGTGGGTTTGCAGCCCGAGCGGGTGAGCGCTGTGAAAATCGGGGCGGAATGGCGTAACAATTGGGCGGAAGTTCTTTTGCAGGGGTACTATAACCATGGTTCCAACATGATAGATTGGGTGATGTATTCGGCAGATGATATATATCATTCCGCAAATTTCAAACTCGACAACTATGGTTTTTCGGTCAACTCCGCAGTTGATTTCCAAAAGCTGCTTAATGAGAAATTCCCCGTCAAACGTCTCACGCTTGCCTATGCTTATATTTGGCAGGACAAGAAAGACGGCGCGGGCGTTTACCGCTCAAATTACGCCATGGAGTATCTTCGCCACAAATTCGTGGCTACTCTCGACCACAACATCTGGTCTCGTCTGTCGGCCTCGTGGTCTTTGCGCTGGCAGAAGCGCGAGGGCACATACATCAAGTATTCCGGCGGGCAGAACACGGGAGTGCTGAAAGAATATCCCTCGTATGCTTTGCTCAACCTCAAACTTAGTTGGAAAGCTCCGCGTTATGAGATTTACGCCACGGCAGACAATCTCACCGCGCGCAAATATTACGACCTCGGAAATGTGCCGCAGCCACGTTGCTGGGCCATGGCGGGAGTGAAACTCGACTTGGATTTGTAAATACATCGCATCTCGTAAAAACTCCGCCGCATCTAATTTAAACTAGATGCGGCGGAATTTAAATTTGGTGGCCCGGAATTTTTGCTAGATGCCGACTTGTTTTTGTATTGACGGATTGCGTTGAAACAAAAGCAGTTATATCTTTTCTGAAATCAGAGTGCAAGAAAGACAAAAAGCCTTGTCTTTTGGCAGAGAAGCTTTGGCGGGCGGCTAATGTTTGCCAAACTTCGTATCTTTGCACAAATGAATGAAAGCACCATAAGGCTCGAAAATATTTCAACAGCTTACCGGCGAAACAACAGCGCGAGAGTTACCGAAAAATTCTCTGCCGTTTTGTCGGCGGGCGATTTCGTGTGCATTCTGGGCGTCAACGGCGCCGGGAAATCCACCCTGCTGCGCACTATGGCAGGGTTTCAGACTCCCGCCACCGGACATGTTTTTCTCAACGACAAAGACATTTCGCTCTATTCGCGCCGCGAAATCGCACAATATATAGGAGTGGTGCTCACGGAACGCCAGGCGTTCAACTCACAAATGACAGTGGAGGAACTCGTGGCGCTCGGCAGAATTCCTTATACCAATTTCATGGGAACAATGTCGCGCAAAGACCGCGAAACAGTGGACATCGCAATGCAGAAAACCGGTATGGCGGAAATGAGAAACCGAAAGATTTCAACGCTCTCCGACGGCGAACGGCAGAAAGCCATGATAGCAAAATGCATAGCCCAGCAAACTCCCGTGATACTGCTTGACGAACCCACGGCATTCCTTGATTTCCCGAGCAAGACCGAGACATTCCGTCTGCTGCGGCATCTTGCAAAAACCGAAAGCAAGACCGTGGTGGTGGCAACCCACGATTTGGGCACAGCATTCCATACTGCCGACATTCTGTGGGTTCTGAATCAAGGCATGAAGCCCGTATGCGGAACACCAGAGCATCTCGCGAAAAACGGAATGCTCGATGTTTTCTTCAAAACCGACGACGTGGAGTTTCATCGCGACACACTTACTTACACAATCCTTCCCGAAAAAACAATATGATAGTCTGCATAGCCGAAAAACCAAGCGTGGCGCGCGATATAGCACAAGTGCTCGGCGCCACCCAACGTCATGAAGGATATCTCGAAGGCAACGGATACCAGGTTACCTGGACTTTTGGCCATCTCTGCGAACTGAAATATCCCGAGGACTATTATGAACCCTGGCACCGCTGGAGTTTGGCCGCGCTGCCCATGGTGCCGCCGCGATTCGGCATACGCCTCAAAAAAGACCGGGGCGTGGAAAAACAATTCAAGATAATAAAATCACTGTTCCTCAAAGCCGACAAAATAATTAACTGCGGCGATGCCGGACAAGAGGGCGAATTGATACAAAGATGGGTGTTGCAAATGTCGGGTGCGACCTGCGACGTAGAAAGACTGTGGATATCTTCACTTACTGAGGAAAGCATTCGCGAAGGGTTCAATTCGCTAAAAGATTCGTCGGTTTACAAAAATCTTTACGAGGCTGGATTATGCCGCGCAATAGGCGACTGGTTGCTGGGAATGAATGCCACGCGGCTTTACACGCTTAAATTCGGCTCGCAAGAGCGCGGAGCACAACCGTTGTCGGTTGGAAGAGTGCAGACGCCCACGCTCGCGATGATTGTAAACCGCCAAAACGAAATTGAAAACTTTGTGGCGCAGCCTTACTGGGTTCTCTCCACAATTTACCGCAACACAACGTTCACGGCAACAAGCGGAAATTTCAGCGAAGAGGACAAGGCGCAGACGGCATTGGAGAAAATTCGCGGCAAAGACTTCTTTATCGACAGCGTAACCAAGAAAGAGGGAAAGGAGGCGCCGCCAAGATTGTTCGACCTCACTTCTCTGCAAGTGGAATGCAACAAAAAATTTTCGTTCTCGGCAGAAAAAACGCTCCAGATCGCACAGAGTCTTTACGAGAAGCACGTAACGACTTATCCACGTGTAGACACAACTTTTCTTTCCGACGATATATTTCCAAAATGCAAGGGTATCCTGAATTCTTTGTCGCAGTACGCCGAAATCATAACCCCTCTGCGCGGAAAGGCATTGAGGAAAAACAAAAAGTTCTTTGATTCCTCGAAGGTAACAGACCACCACGCGATAATTCCAACGGGTGTGGCGGCAAATTCGCTTGTTCCCGACGAGGCGAAAGTGTATGATCTCGTGGCGCGCCACTTTATCGCGGCGTTTTATCCCGACTGCGTTTTTTCAACAACCACTGTCATGGGGCATTGCGCGGACGTAAAATTCAAGGCAACGGGCAAGCAGATTATCGAACCGGCATGGCGCAACGTTTTTCCCGCACAGAAGCGCGATGACGACGAAGATGCGAAAAACAACGAAGCTCCCGAGGCAGTTTTGCCCGATTTTATTAAAGGCGAAAGCGGACCTCACAAGCCCGGCGTGGCTAAGAAATTCACCCAGCCCCCCAAACCGTTCACCGAAGCTACGCTGTTGCGGGCAATGGAAACGGCAGGAAAAAACGTGGAAGACGATTCGTTGCGCGATGCCTTGAAAGAAAACGGAATAGGTCGCCCGTCAACGCGCGCAGCTATAATAGAAACGCTTTTCCGACGCAGATACATCGCCAAGCAGCGCAAGTCGATTTTCCCCACAGCCACCGGGCGAGAACTGATAGCCACAATACACGAAAACCTATTGAAAAGCGCAGAACTCACCGGGCAATGGGAGAAAAAACTTCGCGAGATAGAACGCGGGGAATACTCCGCCACACAGTTTATAGCCGAGCTGAAAGAGATGGTGAGCCGTATCGTGGCATCGGTAATGGCTGAGCAAAACACCAAGCGCGTAACCTGGACAGCCGCGCCGGCAAAGGCGAAAACCGCCAAGGCATCTGCGCCGCGCAAGACCAGGGAGACGAAAACCGCAAAGCCGGAAACAGAAAAAACTGAGGTGAAAGAGGGCGATACATGTCCGTTGTGCGGCAAAGGAAAAGTGATTCGCGGAAAAACAGCCTTGGGTTGCTCGAGATGGAACGAGGGCTGCTCATTTCGTGCTCCCTTGAAATAAAAATCAAAACAGTTTTTGTGTGTAAAACATTGGTTGTTTGAAGAAAACAACCCGATATTGGCGTGCGGATAAAGGAACAAAACTTCCCCATATCCGACCCCTTGAAAACAACAACGCATCTCGTGAAAATTCCGGGCCACCAAATTTAAATTAGATGCGTCGGAATTTAAATTAGATGCGGCGGAGTTTTTACGAGATGCC
>CAVFYC010000080.1:0-9857 GCA_963626585.1 Christensenellaceae bacterium Phil1
TCCGCCGCATCTAATTTAAATTAGATGCGGCGGAATTTAAATTTGGTGGCCCGGAGTTTTTACGAGATGCCGTGTCGGAAAAACGGGGTCAAATCTTGTATTTCAAAAGTGGCTTGAACCGTCGAAACAATGCGTGCAAATCTGGCATTTGGGCAGTCCTATCGCCTTCACAAGGTTTTCCACCGTGTTGAAGCGCAATGTGGTTAGCCCGAGCTTCTGTCTAATTATTTCCACCATGCGGTTGTATTGCGGCGAACCGGTTGTGGCGTAAGCTTCAAGGTTTTTGTTCATATCGCCCTCCTCTTCCTGGATTATCCGGCGCGTAATAAGTTCGAGATCGCTGCGTGAAGAAGTGAATCCTATATAGTTGCAGCCGTAAACAAGTGGGGGGCAGGAAATCCTTACATGGGCTTCGCGAATGCCGCAATCGTAGAGCATTTTCACATTGTCGCGCAACTGTGTGCCGCGCACAATTGAGTCGTCGCAGAAAAGCACGCTCTTGCCTTTTAGAATAGCTGCATTTGGTATCAGTTTCATTTTCGCTACAAATTCGCGGCGCGACTGGTTGCTCGGGGTGAAACTTCGTGGCCACGTAGGCGTATATTTCGAAATCGCCCTCTTGTATGGTTTGCCCATTCCGGCAGCATATCCATATGCCATGCCTACTCCGGAATCCGGTATGCCGCATACGCAGTCCACATCGGTATCATCTTCTTTTCCCATGGTCTCGCCGCAAGTAAATCTCACCTTCTCAACGTTTATATCTTCGTAGGAGGACGTAGGGAAACCGTAGTAAACCCAAAGAAATGAGCATATCTGCATTTTTTCGTTGGGCTTGCGCAATTGTTCCACGCTCTCGGCCGTAATGCTAACTATTTCGCCCGGCCCGATATTGCGCACCTCGGCGTATCCAAGGTTTGGAAATGCGGTTGTCTCGCTTGCCACAGCAAAAGCGCCGTCTTTCTTTCCAAGCACAATGGGCGTGCGTCCCAGTTTGTCGCGTGCCGCAATTATTTTGCCCTCATCGGTGAGCAGCAGCATGGAACACGAACCTTTCACCTTGCGGTAAACATTTTCTATGCCCTCTGTAATGGTCTTGCCCTGCACTATAAGCAATGCCACAAGCTCTGTCTGATTGGTTTTGCCCGAGGAAAGTTCTGCGAAATGCTGCTTGTTTTCGAGCATCTCGCTTTCAAGTTCGTCGATATTGGTAATCTTGGCCACCGTAACGATTGCAAACTTCCCGAGGTGCGAGTTAATCACAATGGGCTGCGCATCGCTGTCGCTGATAACGCCTATGCCTGCGTTTCCGCCGAATTTGTCGAGTTCGTCCTCGAATTTGCTTCTGAAATATGCGTTTTCAAGATTGTGTATGCTTCGCTGAAAACCTGTTTCTTTGGTAAAAGTAGCCATTCCGGCGCGACGTGTGCCGAGATGGGTGTGATAGTCTGTGCCGTAGAACAAGTCGTTTACGCACGGGCACATAGATACTGTTCCGAAAAATCCTCCCATAAATTTCTGGTTATAATAATGGTGTAAATGTGAGCAAAATTAAAAAAATCCCGCATATACCGGGCGCGTTGCATATATATTATCGCACATCTGCCGCGCCCTATAATGCAAAATGCAACAAACCTCGCCCGAAACCGCGGCTTTCCAAATAGAATGACATTGGTTTTCCGTTAGTTTTCGTGCCGTTTCTCCCCCCACTCCGTCCGGAAAAATTCGAGCCATGCAGCATGTGGAAAAAACAACATCTGACGGCGAAAAAACTACATCGGACATCGTAAAAACTCCGCCGCATCTAATTTAAATTTGGTGGCCCGGAATTTAAACTAGATGCCTTGGAATTTTTACAAGATGCGCATGCCGTAAAAACGATGTTTCAAGCATTAAAAACGAGCCTTGGTCGCAGTCAGGAACAACCCCGACAAAGTTTGCGCCAAACGGCTCTATATTCGAAAAATACGGCTATAAATTCTTACTCAAACAGACCTCTTTGAAAACATTCCCAACATGCAGCAACAAAAATCCCGCACAGCAAATGTTGCACGGGACTTTTTTCGTATTTGTAGCGTGGAATTATCCCACAATATCGTCGAAATTCACCTCTCCGTTGTCGTGTTTTTTCTTTTTCTTCTTTTCGCCGGCAGGTTCTCCCGCTTTGTTCTCGCCACCTTCGGAATGGTTTTCCTCAAGCAGCATGTCGCCCTCGCTGATATTGAACTCAAGGCTGTCTTTTGCCGCCTGAATGGAATCTTTGCGCGCCTTGGAACGCGGAATATAGTTGCACGAATAACAAGACGGGGAAATCTGCTCCTTGGCTGCGCCGAATTTGCGCTGATATTTGGAGAATTGCGAATCGCCAAAGACCGATTGCATAAAATATCCCACTATCGGGAGCGCCGTGCGGCTTCCCTGGCCGAGCGCACCGGTGCGGAAGTGGATTGAGCGGTATTCGCCGCCCACCCAAGCGCCTGCCACAAGCCCGGGAGTAACTCCCACAAACCACGCGTCGCTATGATTGTTGCTCGTTCCCGTCTTGCCGCCAAAATCAGTGGTCTTGCGATACGGCCCCACGTATCCTCCGAGCGGCATCGACGTACCTCCGGCAAGATTCAAGCCACCTTGCAGCATTTTTTGCATGAAATAGGCCGAACGATATGGGATAGCCTGGTGGCTTTCCTCGGGTGCCGTATAAATTACCTTGCCATGGCGGTCAACGATCTTGGTTACAAGCACCGGCTCCCTCTGACGTCCGTCGTTTGCCACCGTGGAATAAGCGTCTACAAGCTCAAGAAGATTTACGTCGCTCGCACCGAGAGAAAGCGAGGGCGTATCGTCGAGCGGCGACTTTATACCCATGGCGTGAGCTGTCTTGATAACGTTTGAAATTCCTACCTCCTGGCCCAAACGCACTGCGATGCTGTTGATACTTTGTGCGAAGGCGGAAAGCAGAGGCACACTGTCGCCCGAAAAATTGCCGTTGGCATTTGTCGGAGCCCAACGCACCATTTCGTGTTTCCGGCTGTCGTAAACGTCCATTGCGAAATATTCGTCGCGGCGGCGGTCGCAGGGCGTAATGCCATGGTTCATAGCTTCGGTATATACGAAGAGTTTGAAAGTAGAACCGGGCTGGCGCATAGCAGTAACCTTGTCGTATTTCCAAGATTTGAAGTCGATATCCCCTACCCAGGCTTTCACATGTCCGTTGTCAGGTTCCATCGCAACTAAACCCGCATGCATAAATTTTACCATGTAGCGAATGGAGTCCATGGTGGACATCTCCTGCTCCTTTTCTCCGTCGTAGTCGAAAAGTTTTACGGTATGTTTCTGATTCAGATAGTAGAAAATCGAATCGGAATTGGCGCCGTATTTCTGTTCAAGCTCTTTGTATTGCGCGGTGCGCTTTGCGAGATTTTCTATAAAGCCGGGAATTACATTATGGTTCTCATCTCGCCAAGGATCGTCGTTACCCCAGTGGTTTCTGAAGTTTCTCTGTACGTTTTTCATCTGTTTCACGAGGGCTTTCTCGGCATATTCCTGCATTTTCATATTGAGTGTGGAATATATCTTCAGTCCTGCGCTGTACAGGTCGATACCATTGTCTTTGCACCACTGTTTCAGTTCGTCGGCCACGGCTTCGCGGAAATATAATGCCTTGCCGTCGTAGGCCGTTTCCACTTTGAAATTCAATTCTATGGGCGTTTGTTTGAGCGAGTCGCACTCTTCCGCGCTCAGATGTCCGAGCTTGTGCATATTGTCGAGCACCACGTTGCGGCGTTTCAGGCTGTTTTTCGGATTAAGTCGCGGATTGTAGTAACTCGTGGCCTTGAGCAGCCCCACAAGTACCGCCGACTGTGTGGCAGATAGGTCGCGGGGCGTAGTGTTGAAGTAAGTTTTTGCAGCAGTCTTGATGCCGTAGGCATTTGAGCCGAAATCCACGGTATTGGCATACATTGTGAGGATTTCTTCCTTGTCGTAAAACATTTCGAGCTCCACGGCAAGCACCCACTCCTTGCTTTTCATTATCAATATCTTCAGTCCAGGAACGTATCCGAGCAGACCTGTGGAGTATTGTGTGCGCACACGGAACATGTTTTTCACCAACTGCTGCGTAATTGTTGAGGCGCCGCGCGCATGCCCGTGCAGCATGTCTTTTGCAGCGGCGAAAATGCCGGTAAAGTCTATGCCGTGGTGATGATAGAAACGCTCGTCCTCGGTATCTATCAAGGCTTTGAAAAACACGGGGGATATCTCGGAATATTTCACCGGGGTGCGGTTTTCGTTGAAATACTTGCCTATCAGCTGTCCGTCCTCGCTATAAAGTTCCGAAGCCTCGGAGGTTTCGGGATTCATGATGCTGTGTATCGTGGGAGACTTGCCGAACAGCCAAAGGAAGTTCAAGTTTACCGCGGTGAAGTATATTATCACAAAGGCAAAGAACGAAAGAATTCCTGCAATGGTCTTGTACCACCAGGGGCGGCCTTTGAACTGCCCTTTATACCAATGTACGAATTGTTTGAACTTCGTTTTCAGAAATAAAAGCAGCGATTTAATTTTGCTGTCCTTTTTTTTGTTCATTTTCTTCTATATTATGCTATGACATAGCTGTACATCATTCTGCAAAAGTAGTAATTAAATGTGAGTTCTGCTAAGTAGTTCCAATTGTTTTTGACATGGTTTGAACGGCATGCGCATCTCGTAAAAATTCCAAGGCATCTAATTTAAATTCCGCCGCATCTAATTTAAATTCCAACGCATCTCGTAAAAACGAAATGCCTTGTAATTTTCACTATCTGTATATACCATACACACAACAACTTACGAACGTCGCAAAAATTGCGCTCATTCAGCGTTTTTGCCGGTTTGGCTTACTATGAAATCTCGAATTGCATCAACATCGTCGGGGCAGAACCACGTGATGTCCTCATCGCGTTTATACCACGTCAGTTGTTTTTTGGCATAAACGCGGGTATTTTTCTTCATTCTCTCCACAGCTTGCGTCAAGGTGAACTCCCCGTCGAAATATTTGAACATCTCGTTGTAGCCAACCGTGTTGAGAGCCGTAAGATGTCGCATGGGATAAAGCCGGCGAGCCTCTTCGAGCAGCCCGTTCTCCATCATTTTGTCCACGCGACTGTTGATGCGTTCAAACAAATCGGGGCGCGGAATGTTCAAACCTATTTTAATTGTGCGGAAAGGGCGTGCCTTCACGTTTCTAACGCGAAACGAAGTGTAGGTCTTGCCTGTGGCGTGGCATATTTCAAGTGCATGAACCACGCGGCGCGGATTCTTCAAATCCACAATGGAATGGTATTCCGGGTCAAGGCTCCTGAGTTCCTCGCCCAACGCCTGCAATCCTTCCGTTTCCAGACGCCGGCGCATCTCCGCGCGTATGTCATCGGGAATCGTGGGGATATCGTCGATACCTTTCACCACGGCATCGACATACATCATGCTGCCGCCCGAAAGTATAACGTTGTCGTGGGTTGCGTGGAGCATCTCGATAAGTTTCAATGCGTCGGCCTCGTAACGCGCCGCGCTGTAATAGTCGCGAATCGAGAGATTGCCCACAAAATAAAAGTCGGCTTGTGAAAGTTCCCGCTCGTCGGGGCGCGCCGTGCCTATCTGCATTTCGCGATAAACCTGGCGCGAGTCGGCATTCACGATTGGCGCGCGAAATATCTGCGCCAACCGAATGCACAAAGCGGTTTTACCAACCGCCGTAGGGCCTGTAATTACAATCAGATTGCCCAACGGGGAAATCAATATCGCAAATCGTCGTCTGCGCCAAAGGGGGTGTCGCTAATATCAAGCCCCTCGTTGCCCAGTTCTTCGTCGTCAAATCCCTCGGAACCGTAGAAATCCTCTCCCGTAAAGCTATCGTCGCCCGCCTGGGCCTTCTTGCCCTTCTTGGGTGCGGGCTCCTCAATGAGTATCTCCTGCGGAGCATCGCCGATGCTGCGTGTGATTTCGGCGGCATCAAGGCTCTTGCCCGGAATCATCTCTTTAAGTTCGATATAGAACGCACGGTTGTTAAACGTGTCGAAGATGAATTTCAAACGCATGGGCACATCGTCCAACAAACTGCGCAACGAAGTTTTCTCCATCGTGTACACATCCTCATCATAAGAGGAGAAGCCCATGTCTTCACGCGTTATCTCGCAAACTTTCTCCCACTCGTCATCTGTGATATAGAAGCTCGTCATCTGGTCGTCGGAGTATTTGCACGTGCCAAGTATTGCCTGGCAAAAATCGAGGAATGTGGCATCTGCATCAATGCGTATCTCACGAAAAAACTCGTCAACCTCGTCGCTTACAATGGTGAATCTGAAAATCATGTCAAATATGCTTGCGCCCTCCTTGCGGCATTATTTTATTATTCCGCGCGTTGCGGTTTCCACAAAGTTTATGATATAAACAATCTCCTTTGTCATCGGAAGTTTGTTCTTTATCTCCTCAATGCTCTCGCTGCGCAGTTTTCCGCTCTGGTAGAGCAGACGATACGCCTCGTGAATGTTTTCGATTGTCTCGTTAGAAAATCCGCGGCGGCGCAGTCCCACTACATTCAATCCCTGATATGCGGCAGGCTCGCGGGCTACCATTATATACGGCGGGATATCCTGGCTGAAGCGCGTGCCCCCGCCAATCATAACATATCCGCCCACGTGGCAAAACTGGTGTATCAAAACATTCGCGCTTATAACAGCATAATCATCTATTATCACTTCTCCTGCGATTTTGGTGGAGTTTCCGATGATACAGCCACTGCCCAAAGTTACATCGTGAGCCACATGCACTCCCTCCATAAGCAGATTGTCAGACCCGACAATGGTCCGTCCCTTTGAAGCAGTGCCGCGATTTATCGTAACATTCTCGCGAATTTTATTGTTGTCGCCCACAATTGCCGTGGTTTCCTCTCCGCGAAATTTCAAATCCTGCGGAACGGCGCTGATAACGGCTCCCGGAAAAATTGTATTGCCGTTTCCGATGCGCGCACCGCTCAAAACGGTTACGCTGTTCATCAGAATATTATTGTCGCCTATTTCCACATTTTTGTCAATGTAACAAAACGCTCCGATCTCGCAATTCTTTCCGATTTTAGCCTCGGGATCGATAAAAGCCAAGGGACTTATTTTACTCATTATGGCAGGAATTTGGGTTTATCACTTATTCTTTACGATTTGCGCGGTGAAAGTTGCTTCGCAGACTATTTGTTCTCCGACGAATACGAAACCTTTCATCGACGATACCCCATGGCGCACGGGCGCAAGCAGACGTACGTTGAATATCAGCGTATCTCCCGGCACTACCTTGCGGCGGAATTTTACATCGTCGATTTTCATAAAATACGTGCTCCAACGTTCGGGTTCGTCCACGGTACTTAGCACGAGCAATCCGCCGGCCTGTGCCATTGCCTCCACTTGCAAAACGCCCGGCATTACGGGTTCCTGCGGAAAATGTCCGGTGAAGAACGGCTCATTTGAGGTTACGTTTTTAACGGCTACGATCTGGTTTGAACCCATTGCGATTACTTTGTCGACAAGCTGCATGGGATAACGATGGGGAAGCAGCTGGCGAATGCGGTTAACGTCCATAATCGGCTCCTCGTTGGGATCGTATGTAGGCGCCTGCACTTCGTGTGCGCGTATCTCGCGTCGCAATTCACGAGCAAACTTGTTGTTGATAGTATGTCCGGGGCGTGTAGCAATTATTCTGCCTTTTATCGGACGTCCTACAAGGGCCATATCGCCAACTATGTCAAGGAGTTTATGGCGTGCGGGCTCGTTTGCCCATTTCAGGGGGCGGTGTGAAATAAATCCGAGCTTTGTTGCATCGCGGCGCGGCAGTTTCATATCATCGGCTATCTGATCAAGGCGTTCCTGGCTCAGTTCCTGTTCGTAAATTACTATGGCATTGTCGAGATCGCCTCCCTTAATCAATCCTGCTTTAAGCAGCGGTTCCACTTCGCGCATGAACACAAACGTGCGTGCAGAGGATATTTCCTGAGTGAAGTCGGAGAGGCTGTTAAGGGTAGCAAATTGGCTTGAAAACCACTTGGATTCGTAGGAAATCATTGCCGTTATGCTGAATTCTTCATCGGGCAGGATTATAACCGAAGAGCCTGTTTCCTTGTCGTAGACTTCTATTTTTTTCTTTATGATGTAGTAATCTTTGGGTGCAGACTGTTCTTTTATTCCCACGCGCAATATATTTTCCACGAAAGGCTCCGAAGAACCGTCGAGAATGGGGAATTCCGGGCCGTTCACCTGCATAAGGCAGTTGTCGATGCCCAGGGCGTAAAGCGCAGCCATGGCATGTTCGATTGTAGAGCAGCGGGCGTCGCCTTTGGCTACCACGGTGCCGCGCGTAGTCTCCACCACGTTTTCGGCTATTGCGTTGATTATCGGTTCACCTTCGAGATCGATTCTCTGTATCTTGTAGCCGGTATTTTCTGCTGCGGGATTGAAAGTTACGGTAAGGTTCAAACCTGTATGCAGTCCCTTTCCGTAGAGAGAGAAGCTGCCGTTCAGTGTTGTTTGTTTGAGCATGATATTTATTTTTCTTTATTGTCGTTATTAAGATTGTCCATTTGTTTTTGCAGGGCATTGACCTGCTTGTACATTTCGGGGAGATTGCGGAACACAGCTGCGGCCTTGGCAAAACGTCTTGCGTCGATGGCGGGAGAGCCAAGCACAGTCTGTCCTTCCTTGAGTATTGTGCCGGCGATGCCTGCCTGTGCGCCCGAATGGGTGTGGGACGCAATTTTAGCGTGCCCGGTGATGCCCACTTGTCCGCCAAACATGCACCATTCGCCTATCTTTGTAGAACCGGCCACTCCCACTTGCGCCGACATCACGGTGTTTGCGCCAATTTCGTCGTTGTGGGCAATTTGCACGAGGTTGTCGAGTTTCACGCCGTTGCCTATTTTAGTTGTTCCCATCATGGAGCGGTCAACGCAGGTGTTTGCTCCAATTTCCACGTTGTTGCCTATTACCACGTTGCCTATCTGCGGAATTTTTTCGTAGCCTTCGGGAGTCGGTGCAAAGCCGAATCCGTCGGCGCCTATCACGCAACCGGAGTGAAGAATGACGTTTGCTCCTATTTTGCAGCCGTGATAAATCGAAACGTTGGGGTAGATGATGCAGCCTTCGCCTATTGTGCTGCCTTCTTCAACGGTTACGTTGGCATATATCTGCGTTCCGTCGCCCACTGTTACCCCGTCGCCGATGTAGGCAAGCGGAGCAATGTAGACGTTCTTGCCAATCTTTGCGGTTTCGCTCACATATGCGCGGTCGCTCACGCCTTGGCGTTTGGGCTTGCTCTGCTCATAGAGATTCAGGAGCCTTGCCACGGCCTCGCGCGGGTCTTTCACGCGAACGAGCGTTGCCTTGGGCGTTTGCGCAGGTTTGAAATCCTCTGGAACAAGCACGATGCTGGCATCGGTTTCATACACAAATTTTTCAAACTCTTTGGCGTAAAAAAATGTTAGTGCGCCACTTTTGGCTGTTTCAATGTTGGAAAACGTGCTTACTGCGGCATTTTCGTTTCCCTCAACCTTTCCGCCGAGATAGGCGGCTATCTGTTGGGCTGTAAATTCCATTCTGTTATAAGATTTCCCCATATTCGTCCCCTGTTGTCAAAACAAGGGCATAATACGTATCATTATTGCAAAAATACGAAGCAAAAACCATATAACCCAATGTTGACATAGTTTTTTAGGGGCGTTTAGCGAATTTACGGCTTAGTTTTTAGAAAAAAATTGTTGGAACACGTGTAGAACAGATTGCCTCGCGTAAATTTCCGCCCTATTCCCCAACTATTAAAATGGGCTCTCGAAAAGCCCGTTTTCT
>CAVFYC010000081.1:0-9613 GCA_963626585.1 Christensenellaceae bacterium Phil1
GCAATATATCCACCCAATACAAACCACCATAGACACCACCAATTGACTGTTCCGAAAACAGCTTGCGGCTCCCATAAGCCAGACAGAATACCGCTCAACAATACTAATGGTAGAGAGAGACACTTTAGATTTTTTTCATTCTTAATGTCTTTAATTATAGTCTTCAGCAACCATATCGACAATCCGATCATTATCAGACCGACAAACATACCATATTCGCAAAGGACGCGCATGTAGGTGTTATGAAGATCATAATGTATACCTTGTGATTTTAGGAAATAAAAAGTACCATGTATACCTAATCCTAAGAGACCGCCTTCGCTGAGCATATCGGGAATACGCTCATATTGGGATGTACGCCCTGTAGAGAAGTCAAGATTACCCCCCCCCCCATGGTTAATCTTAGAAAATGTTCTATATCAGTGATATATGGCATGGCTAGTAGAAATGATGTTGCGATTGATAGTATTGAAATCGTCTTGAATGCTCCCCCATTACTTGACTTTACGAAGAGTATTGTGGTAATAAATAGTGTCAAGAAAAGCCCCCCACGCGAAGCAGATAATATTGCAGTTAGGGCAATAATGACATAAGCCGGATAAAACAATCTTTTGTTATTGATAAAGAAAAGAGTTAGTGGCAAGTAAGAACATAGAGTCGTAGCCCAGCCTGTTCGTGCAATTCCAAAGCCGGTGCTATACATAGGTGCAAGTTCAGCCCCAATATATCCATTGTTTACAGCAGATGTGTAAACTGTCTTTGCAATAGGCGACACCCAATGTGGAATTCCCCAAATGAAATTTCCTATAATGAGCACACAAAAGAAAACGGTAAGTGGTACGATCGTTTTCAACATGCGACCAACATCCTCTCCTCGAACGAAACAAGAATAGCCCAACATTAAAAACAAATAGTTTTCCGCAAATCCGTAAAGCCAATATATCTTATCATTAACTGTTCCATGAGAATTTACAGCCGTAAATATAAGAAATGGAGCTAGTATTAGGAACCAAAAGAAACCAACATAGTTTCGAGGATTAAGAAAGATATTGATATTCAGAATAACTATAAGAATCATCAATACAATCTTAACCGTGCCAAGGGTGAAATTGGCTAACCATACAATGTTTCCTAAAGCTAGAAAGAGTGTGATGATATATGTGTTTAGCTGTTGAACTTTCAGCATGTTATTTTATCCTGATTAAGTACACTAATTGGAATGTTGTATGTAATACATAGGCTGCGAGCAATGCTGCGGCTACCCCCATAGACGCCAAACCTATATTAAGAGCGTAGAGCGAGAAGCCGACGAACATACATGCCCAAACAAAATTGAAAGTAAATCCTATCCAGACTTTACCTCTGCTCGTAATAGCATTACCTACGACTGTGGCTGCAGAAGAGAATACTGTTGAGAAAGCCAAGCATGTAATAGTAGCAGAACCTATGAAATCTTTGCCATTCAATTGCATCAACCATTCACCACACAGCATAACGATTAGAGACAAGATCGCAGTTATCGCAACATTTATTGCTATATTTGACCAAATTACTTTCCAAAACGATTGGCTGCCGTTTTCTTCCAATACATTGCTAAGGATGGGCAAAACGATTTGCGACAATGCTCCGGGGATAAAGAGAATTATCATTCGCCATTGATCGGCAGCTTCATAGATGCCTAATTCCCCGAAACCATTGTACCGTATTATCATTGTACGCACAATCCAGTAGGCTGGCATTACCAACAATGAAGACAATGCTGCAGGAAGACTAAATCTATAAAGAATGCGGAGGTCTGACCACTTTATACCTCTCCATTGTTGACGAATTTCTGTCTCTTTGCATGCGGAGTTGATAGAAAACTTGTTACATATATATAGTATGCCATAGCCTATGCCGAATCCTAGCACTGCACCGAACACTCCGTCTATCCATGCTCCCAGCACCATTAAGCCTCCTTCGCAAGCCGAGGCTATAAATGTGTTCTGGGCAATGGCTCTGAACTTTTCGAAACCAGAAAGAATGCCGTTTTGGGCACCGTTAAGTATGGTTACAAACAGCAATATTGCTCCGATCCTTATCTCTGGGGCAAGTTGCGGAGCGTTTAGTGCGGATGAAGCAAGGCTGTCGGCAAAAACTAGTACGATTAAACACGCAATGAAACCGGCAAAGACTGCAAAGAGTTGGGTTATTGAGGCAATCTTACCTGCATACTCCTTGTCGGTGTTCTTGTACTGGGCTATGAATTTCGAAGCGGTTACTCCCATGCCGGCCATACCGAAAACTACAAACAGGTTAATTGTGGAGCGTACTATTCCGAGCTGCCCATATCCAACCTTGCCCAAAATATTGGCACAGGCAATGCCTGCCGCCAACACAAAAAGTTTGCCTACTGCTGTGCCGAACACCGACCAAAAAGCCCCACTTATTATGCGTTTGGCCAAATAGGAGGAAGTCAATCGACTGACGATGTGTAGCAAAGAGTTCTTATTTCTTTGATGATACATATGAACAGAACCATATACTTTAGAGATTATATATGGTACACTTTCTCCATGTCTTGGGGGCAGATGTTGCAGCAGTCGAGAATTACCTTGCCACGAAGAGCATCAAAATTCTGCTTGATGTGGTCGTGCTTTACCATGATAATCACCATATCGATGTCTTTGAGAAATGTCTCAAAATCAGAAAACTGGTTCTCGGTGATTTTCCGATTTTCGAGGAATGGGTCATAGCATTTCAGCGGACGGGCAAGATGCCGTTCTTGGGCTTCAAGTAGCTGCAGTGTGGGCGACTCGCGGAAGTCGTCGACGTTTTCCTTATAGGTTAGGCCATAGAGCCCCACGCGGCGGTTGTCGGTGATGCCGTTTTTACGCATTATCTCGTAGATGCGGTTGAGTACAAAAGTGGGTTGTGAGTCGTTTGTCTTCATGCTCTCGTCTATGACTTTGGCTAGTTGCGGATAGTCGCCCACGAGAAACCACGGGTCTACCGAGATGCAATGGCCTCCTACGCCGGGACCTGGCTGCAGAATGTTTACGCGTGGGTGCATGTTGCAGATTCGGATAATTTCGTACACATCCATGTTGTCGTGGCGGCAGATGCGTGATAGTTCGTTGGCAAAGGCGATGTTCACGGCGCGGTATGTGTTCTCCACAACCTTTGTCATCTCGGCTGTGCGTATGTCGGTTACAATAATCTCGCCCTGACAGAATGAGGCGTAGAACCCCTTTACCTTCTCACCAATCTTGCGGTTGTCTGCGCCAATGGTGCGGTTGTTGTGGAGCAATTCGTAGACCATATTACCCGGAATGATGCGCTCTGGGGCATGCACGAGGTTGAGATCCTGGCCAAGCGTGAAGCCTGCTTCCTGGATGACGGGGCGTACAAACTTGTCGATTGTGCCTGGACTGATGGTGCTCTCAATTACAATGGTGGCACCTTTGGGGCAGACAGTCATCACTTCTTTCACCGCAGCCACCACATAACAGGCGTCTACCTTTTTCGAGAATTTGTCGTAAGGTGTAGGAACACTGATGATGTAGGTATCGGCGTGCTGATATTCTGTGGTGAACTTTATTCCTGCATTAACGGCAGCCTGAAATAGTTCGTCGAGACCTTCTTCCTTAAAGGTCGTTTTGCCGGCATTGAGTTGTGCTACGAGTTCTTTGTTGTAGTCGGTGCCTATAATTTCCACACCATGTGAGGCCATCATAAGTGCTGTGGGAAGTCCTATGTAGCCGAGTCCAATTACATTTATCATATTAGAGTCGTTTTATTGAATATATGTTTTATTTGTTCTATGTTTTTCATGCTAAGTTTCTGTTGCATGGCTAATTCTAGTACCCAGTGGACATGGAGATCGGTGGCGGCATAGTCGTATAGCCCTTCTTCGAGCAGGAATCTGGCATTGTTCTTTACTTGTTTGCCGTACATGCCGAGTAGAGAGAATATGTTGAGTTGCAGTTCTATGTCATTCCGCTTTAACGCCATATAATCAGACTTATTCAGATACAAGTATCGTTCGGGGTGCGCAAGTATGGGAATGTAGCCCTTTGATTTGATGTTCTGCAGTATGTTATGGAAGTTGGCAGGTGCTTTATAGTATGAAGTTTCCACGAGTAGGCGGTTTCCTTCCTTTCCCCAAGATAGTAGGTCGCCCGTCTGTAAACGCTCGCAGAACAAACTGTCGAGCATGTTCTCGGCTGAGAGGTAGAGCGTGATCGAGCCTTTGTATGCAGTCGTGAGTTCCGAGAATCGTCGGCGTAGGGTTGCGGTGGTATTGGGCACGTCTTCCATGATATGAGGAGTGAGCCACACCTCGCTAACACCTAACTGTTCGTATCGCGAGAGAATGGAGAGAGATTCTTCCATTGTTTCTACACCATCGTCCACCCCCGGGAGGATATGGCAATGACAGTCGATGAAGCCTTGAAATAATCCACTTTTTGCCAATTTCTTTTTGGTTTCAAAAAGCATATCTGTTTGTCTTGGAGCGTTTTACTTAGTTGTATCCAGCCACTTTTCCCCACTACTTTTTTTAGAGGATTTGCTGCCGTAATGATAACCATAGCCATATCCGTAACCATATCTGTAATGGTAGTGGCCGTATTTGTTGTAGCGGTTACCACTGCTTTCGGTACCGTTGAGTATGATGCTCATGTTGTTGTACTTCTTCTCGTCGTAAAGTTTCTGCAGTTCTTTCACCATGGAACGTTCGAGCAGACCACTGCGCACAACAAAGACAGCGCGGTCGGCATATTGTTCAAGAATCTGGGCGTCGGCAACAATTTCTACTGGCGGGCAGTCAACGAAGATATAGTCGTATTGTCGACGAAGTGTGTCGAACATCGGAGCAAGGTGCTCGCTGTAGAGTAGTTCGGTAGGGTTGGGCGGCATGGTTCCCATAGGAAGCACATTCATTCCTGCCGCATTTTCGTCTGTAACGATTAGCTCTTGTACGTCTTCCACTTTGCCGCTTAAATAGTCGGTAAGACCTTTCTCAGGACTTCCTACATACTCAGAAGATGTACCGCGGCGGAGATCGCAGTCAATAACAAGCACCCTCTTGCCTCGTATGGCAAACGACTTTGCTATGTTGATGGAGAGGAAACTTTTACCGCTGCCGGCATTGAAGGAGGTGAGCAGAATTACGTTTCCCTTGCCGTTTACGGTGTTCGAAACGAATTCTATGTTAGTGCGGAGTACGCGGAACGCTTCGTTGATGACATCACGCCTGCCCGATTTCACAACGACAATGCGCTGATCGGTATCTCTTTGAGTCAGCCACCAGCGACGTTTTGCCCTGTTCTGATAATAAGGAATCTCGCCGAGGAACGGTATGGTAAGGTTTTCGAGGTCTTTGCGCCCGCGAACCTTGGTGTTAGTTGTTTCGCGGATAAAGAAGATTACTCCTGGAATGAGAATACCGAGCATAAAGGCCACCAGTAGAATGTTGCGCTTTACCGGAGCAACGGGCTGGAGTTTTCCGCTTGGGGCGGATATGATACGCGTGTTGTAGGCGGTGAATGCCTGTGAAAGTTCGTTCTCCTCGCGTTTTTGTAGCAGGAAAAGGTAGAGGGCCTCTTTTACCTTCTGCTGACGGCCTACCGACTGCAGATACTTGGCCTGGTTCGGACTTGAAGCAATCTGCGATCGTGTTGTGCCTTCGCTTTGCTGCAAATGGCTTATCTGCGTGTCAAGGCTAACTATTAGGTTGTTGATGCTGGAAAGAATAGCGCTGCGCTGTGAAGCAAGGTTCTGGTCGAGATCCTGAACAAGCGGATTACTTTCACTAGAATTGGAAACAAGGCTGTTGCGCTGCAACAATGTACTGTTGTATTCGGCAATTTGACTCTCGATAGCAGGACTTTCAACACCAGAATTGACCGGAAGCACTTGGTTCTTCTTGCTGCTTGAAGTGAGATAGCCCTTTACATAGTTGCAAATGGAACGCTGCGTGCTGAGTTGGAGTATCTTGTTGGCGTTCTCTTTCGACTGCTCCAAATAAAGGCTGGAAGCCGTCTCTACATCGGGCAAAAGGTGCGAACTTTTGTATGAGGAAATATTCTCGTCCACATCGCCCAGTTCGCGTTCTATCACACCGAGACGCTCGGTAATGAAGTTGCTCGTGGCTACGGTCATGAGGTTCTTGTCTTTCATCCAACTTTCCTTGTAGACCGATATTATCGTGTTGATTACATCCTCGGCGCGTTTCGGCAATACATCTGTATAGGCCAGTTCTATTATGGTAGCTTTCTCGTCTACGATGCTAGCTTTGAGACCCGACTTGATGTGGTCGGTCATGTCGTAGAGATTTGTACGGCTTACATAGATAGGCTTTGGGTCTTTTAGAAAAGGCGTGAAGTCGGCAGCGGGTACAACCGTGATGTTGCCGACAGGGGTTTTTACTTTTGCGTTGTATTTTCCGACAATGGGATTGTCGGGCAGACCTTCTCTGCTTGAAAGTCTGAAGTCGGAAACCTCAAATGTCTTGTCGTCCTTCATACGAATGGTGATGCCTGCCTCTTGTTCGGGCAGTAGGTTATGGAAAATAACCTTTACGGGAAGATTCTTGTCGTAGAGCACATTTTTATGGAATGTGCCCGAAACTTTGTACTCTACGTCATAATCCAATCGTTTGCCTGCTTCAAGAAGAACTGCCGGCGACTGCATGGCGTTCAACTCGTTGTAAACATTGCTCTGGCCTGCCGAAAGTCCCATGTCGGAGAACATGGAAGCTACGTCGCTTGACACCGATTTCGACTTGCTGTCTTCCTTTACAAGAATGGAGGCTGTGCGCTGATACGACGGCGGAGTGGTAAGCAGATACAGGGCTGCAATGCCAAGGCAGGCCACCAGCGACAACACAAACCATTGCCAATGGGAAAGGCACAGAAAAGTGAGGTCCTTTAACGTGAGGAAAGATTCTTCTTGACTGGTATTCTTATTAGGAGTTGTATTGCTCATAATACCTTATTATATATAGGAGGCTGTTGTTCTATTTTACAATGAGGACGGCGATAGATGTAAGAAGCGATGCCACGCTTACCCAAAAGGAGGTGGACAGCACGTTGTTGCCGTTTACGGTGGACTGACGTTTCCTTACATTGTTGGGATCTACATACACGACGTCGTTTTGCTGCAGGTAGGCCACCGGAGAGTTCATTACGCTATAGGCATCTGTGAGGTCCACGCGATAGGTATATCTCTTCCCGTTTTGTTGGCGCATTACCAGCACATTGTCTCGGCGTCCGTAAATGGTGAGGTCGCCGGCTTTGCTTAGCGCGTCGAGTAGTGTGATCTTGTCGCGGTCAATGCTATATTGGCCGGGATTGTGCACTTCGCCCATTACCGAGAAATGCAGGTTTTCAAACTCTACCGTTATCACGGGATCTTTTACCAGATTTTCTGAAATGAGTTTCTGTTTGATTGTTTCGGCTATCTGTTCGCGCGTCATGCCTGCCACCTTAACTTTTCCGAGTACGGGGAAATCAATGCAGCCGTCATTGGCAACGCTGTAGCAGGATATCTGCTGGTTGTAAGACGAACCTGTTGTCGACCCTACACGGTAGGAGGTTACCGGCAAGTTGAACAGTTCTGACAATTGTGGGTCTTTGCTTTTTGCTACAATGGAGATTTTATCTCCTGTCTGCACTCTGATTACTTGTTCCACGTCTTCAAATGCAACTCCGTCGGGTACATCTTTCATATAACTGATGTTCTTGGGTGTTGAACACGAAAGCAAAATGATGGACAGCAACAAAATCTGCCCATAGTTTACTATTGTCTTAAATTTCATGTTTGATGTTGTTTTTATTTTATTTATGATTGAGGCGAGAAGCGTTGTTATAGCCTTGACTGCCTCGGTCAGGGCAACATAAAAGCCCAACGGGTGTTGCTGTTGCTTATACAATACCAGTTGAGCTGCAAATGTGTTTATGACGTATGCTGCAATTTTCCGTCAAGCGTATGTTTTTTGTAACACATTTCGTATCAATCTTTTCGGGGGGGGGTAATTATTAATTTAATACTCATAATCGTAGTTTTATTTTAGTTTCTGATTAATTCTACGTATGCTGTCGGGACATAAGCGGTAACTACTGTGAGCAGTCCGTCAATGATTACGCCAACGCGCTGCTGTCCTTTGAAACGGGCAATCCTTCCCTCAACTCCGCAAAACGGGCCTTTTACAATTCGTACCATTTCGCCTTTTTCGAACTTGTGTATGGTTTCGGTGAAGAGCAACGTATCTTCTTCTGCACAGATTTTCATTAGTGATTCCATCTGTTTTTGTGGAACAGTGATGGGTTCTCGTCTCAACTCTCCCGCTTCTCGGTGAAAACGGCAGTAGAAACGGAGGTAGGGCATAAGGGGATTTTTTTGTACAAGAGGTGCGAGTTGGTTCTCCGTGCCGTAGGCAAAAAACAAATTGGTCAATCGGCTTTCGGTTACGGTTTTTCGTTTGCCTTGTATCTCTTTTACAGTAGTAATAGTGGGATAAAAAGTCTTTATATTTTGGGCTATGAGATAATCACAAGCCTTTTTTTCTCGCCCGTATGTGGTTTTAAGTACATACCACCGGGCATTTTTTTGAGTTATTGCCGTGTTGTCGTTTGTTGGGGTGAGTATATTCCGGGTTGACACCCCTGTATTTGAGTCCGTGCGTAATGTCGCATCGTTAACTTTGGGGAGAACGTTGGGAGTCAGCCCAACGCAAGATTGTTTTTCAGTACTAATTACCTCAAACTCCATTATCATATCGGCCTGCACATACCAAATCATTCTTAGCAGAAGTGATTTGGCTGCGCGACATAAAAAAAGCGTGAGACCGTCTGTTGTCCGTCCCACGTTCTGAGGCTCTAGCAATTGCCTATCATAGCTGAACAGACAACGTAGAGCCCACGCCGATATGAGTACTCTTCCAATAGAGACCAAAACAACCATTACACCCTCAAGGGCGCAAGTTGTGCTTACAAGGTCTCTACGGGGTTCGATGTAATCACACCCTGGACATCCACCGTTGCTACGTTCAAGACTATGATGACTGCTAATTTGCTAGATTACAGAACGTCTTAAACACAGCGTCAAGTAAACGCCTTCATTATGTCCGCCTCATTACCCAACCAACCCTCCTTGTAGTGATTTTACTCACAAAAAGACTCGGCGTGGCTGAGGCGCGAGTTTCTTCAAGGTTGCATAAATGTATGCTCCTTTTATTTGGATTTCAAAAATACAAAGAATTTTTCAGAATAACAACAACAAATGAAAGAAATGTTTAGAAAAATATTGGTCGGAACGGTTTTGATTGGATTTTTTCGTTGTTTTTCTCCATTGAAACAGAGGGAGTTTGGGCAACATGTGATGCCGTAAAAACTCCGGGCCACCAAATTTAAATTCCGACGCATCTAATTTAAATTACATGGCCCGGAGTTTTTAACGAGATGCGGCGGAGTTTTTTCGCCATGCACAGCATGGTTTTTGACTCGCGGAACAATGCTTTCGGTATGGCTTGTGAGGCATGCTAAATGGGAGGTGCAAAAAAGCACACGGCACATCGTTTTTCAGATGTCTGACATTATTCAAACGATGTCAGACATTATTTTAATAATAT
>CAVFYC010000082.1:0-3016 GCA_963626585.1 Christensenellaceae bacterium Phil1
ATCGTTTTTACGAGGTCAGACCTAATTTAAATTCCGCCGCATCTAATTTAAATTAGATGCGGCGGAGTTTTTACGAGATGCCTTGTCGTTTTTTACAATATATATAAGAGGAAAACAGAAAGCCTTTGCAGAGGAATGGAGTGGGGTAATGGCGTATTCGCAAAGGCTTGGACTTCAATACAAAAAGCAACTCCCCATGCTGTGTGGGCATGGGGAGAAATTTATATCTGTCAATGTAATTCCGATAAGGGATTACAACGTTTCAATAGAGTTCCTTTTCTGTCATTCTTCGGCTATCTCGCTACTGTCTTTCGCATCCTTTTTCCCGAAATCGGGATCAACTTTAATGAAAGCCGACACGGCAACTGTTACGAGGCAGAGAGCCATAGTTACGATAAAGAAAGTTTTGTAGCCAAGCTGCATCTGCAAATATCCGGCAAACAATCCCGGAATCATCATGCTCAAAGCCATGAATGCGGTGCAGATAGCGTAGTGGGCAGTCTTGCTCTCGCCGCGCGAATAGTAGATGAGGAAAAGCGAATAGGCTGTGAAACCGAAGCCATAGCCAAACTGCTCAATGAAAATAAGCGCATTTATCACGGGGAAACTTACATTTCCAACAAAACTCATATAGATATACACAGAGTCGGGAATGGATATCGCAGCAACCATTGGCCATAGCCATTTGCCCAATCCGCCGCGCGATGCAGCTATTCCGCCGAGAATTCCGCCTATTGTCAAACCTATCACACCCACTGTGCCCTGAGAAAAACCGAGTTGCGCCGTTGTGAGACCCATTCCGCCAGCCGATGGCTTGTCTAAAAGAAAAAGCGGACACACTTTTACGAGCAACGCTTCGGGAAGACGGTAAAACAACATGAAGATTATCGAAACCGCAGCCGCACGTTTGGTGAAGAATGTGGCAAAGGTATTGATAAATCCCTTTAAGTTTTCAACGGCTGACACACTGCCTTCGCCTGTAACCTTGCGGTCGGCTGCCGGGCGCGGCAAAATAAATTTGTGGTACAGGAAAAACAAAATAAACAGCCCGGCCGTGATATAAAAGGTGAGACTCCATGCCAACGGCACGCGATGGGTGGAACTCTCCAACAGTCCGGCAAGCCCAGTGAGAAGCCCCGAACCGAAAATCATGGCTATGCGGTAGAATGTGGAACGGATACCAACAAAAAGACTCTGCTCATGATTAGTCAGAGCTATCATGTAGAATCCATCGGCTGCGATGTCGTGGGTTGCGCTTCCAAAGGCAATCAGCCAGAAAAACGCCAGCATGGCTTGTATATGGGCGCTTACATTGAGCGTGAACGCTATGCCCGCCAATCCGGCACCTATCAGCAACTGCATCGACCATATCCACCAGCGCTTAGTCTTTACCAAATCAACAAGAGGGCTCCAAAACGGCTTGATAACCCATGGCAAATAAAGCCAACTTGTATATAGCGCTGCGTCGCCGTTGTTCACGCCGAGACGCTTGAACATCACCAATGCAACAGTCATGACCACTACATACGGAATGCCTTCTGCAAAATACAATGTAGGTATCCATGCCCACGGCGAGAGTCTTTTCGTTTTCTTTGCGGTGGGCATTTCTTTAAGATTGTCCATATATTTTTTTGATTATAGAGTTTTTGAAATAATGCGCCAGTATTTCGCGGTAGGTATAGCCTTTGGCCGACATCACAGCGGCACCTATTTGGCATAATCCCACACCGTGTCCCCAACCTGCGCCTGTTAGAATGAAACGCGCGGGCAATCCGTTGGGCGAGATGTCCGTTTTGTCCACCACAAAAGCGGAACTCTTGAGATGAGATGTGCTTAGAATGCGGCGGATTTCAAGTTCTTTTCCTATGATAAGCCTACGTTTTGTGCCTTCAACGAGAAGTTCTACGATTCTACCGCTTGTGCCGCGGCGCAAAGGCGTCAAGTTTTTGATTTCTCCAAAGTCGATGCCCGATTTCTCCTTTATCAGTGCGGAGAGTTCGGCATTAGAGTATTCCACTTTCCATCTGTAGAAATCCTTTGTCTCAAGGTCGTAATCATTCAATACTTGTGAGAGAACTTTATCGTCGTTGCTGTTGCAAAAGGCAGGCGGCGCGGTGCGAATCCAACGCTCGGCATTCTTCTCGTCAGTCAAATCGGGTAAATCACCCTCGGGAGCATCGAGCACAGGTGAAAGATAGTCTTTGTCTTCTTCTTTCCAACAATTTGAAAACTTCTCGGAAACGCCGCCGCAACTCTTGGAAAATCTTGCATCACAGATCTCGTCGCCATACATAAGCACCTCGCCGCAAGTTTCTCTCACAGCTTTTTCCGCCATTGGGTTGACGGCATGCGAAAGTCCCTCGTAGCGTTGGCAATGATCGTCTGCGCATACATCAAAAAGCGTGTGGGCATCGTTTTCATACCATTTTATATGTCTTTCCACGCCACCCTTTTCATCTGAATACTCTGTGGGTTGTGGAGTAACGGCTTGTTTTCTTGCCGAAAGAATTCTCATCAACCAGCTGCGCGAAACTACGGCCTGCGTCTTCAGATATTCAAGAGGCGCATTGCTACTCATTTCACTTGAAATCACGCTGTGAAGATAAACTTCGATGTCTACGACATTTATTGCTTCGATTTCGTTTCCGTTTGTAACGATTTTCAACGCGCCGGCAAAGGTCTCGTCCTCCTTGCGTTCCCAATGGAATTTTTTTCCTATGGTTACTCCGTGAAGAGTAAACGTATCCGATTCGTTTTGCGGGGCAAACAGTAGTTCTGAGAATGATTGTCCGGCAAAATACAACAGGTTGTTTTTTAACGATACGCGTTGTGCGCCGGATATGACGGCATTGTTTACGCAGAAAGTCCCGAGCAGTTCAAATGAAATCTCTTTGCCGCTCATTATCCCCACAGCAACTTGGCGTGAAATACTGTTGTTTGGCATAATTGTCTGTTATTTCAGTAAATCTATGATTTGTTCTTCGTTCAGCGTTACTTCTCGCAGAATTGAGAACGC
>CAVFYC010000082.1:3476-9608 GCA_963626585.1 Christensenellaceae bacterium Phil1
ACAAGGTATCCTGGCATGGCTTCAGCTATTTCCGCGAGTTGCTTATAGTGATTTTGTAATCTCTGCTCCGTATGTTCGGCGGCGGCAATCACAAGGTGTCCGGCTATAATGGGAAACGGATTTATCAATACTTGAAATTCTCCGTTGAATGCGGGCAACATGATTTGTTCGGAGGGACGATTTTTAGCGCACAAGAAACATGGGCGTTTCGCTATTGAGGCTTTGTCGATCTTTGCTCCGGTGGAAATCATGCGCGAAGGGTTGAATTGCGCATTTATTACGGTGTCGCCGATGCGAAGTGCCTTTGTTTCTACAGTATTCAGCCCATTGAAACGCTCACGTGTGTCGCCCCAGCATTTAAGTTGGTTGCAAAAAAACGCCTCAACTTCTTCGAGTGAAGGAAAATGCGCGTTCATTGTTTTGCGTTGAGTTTTTGACGTGCCGCAATCTCGGCAGCGCGCAAACTGTCTTTGTATGCGTTGTTTTTATTAGTCTTTTCCTGCGAAAGGGCTGCGTCGGAATTGTCCTCCCAACGGCGGCAAAGATAAAGTACATCGTAGATGCGCGACAGGTAATGCTCTCGTGAAAAAGCAAGTCCCACGGCATAATCTTCTCCATAGGATGTATTGGGAAAACCAACCTCGCGAAGCATCGGCGTATAGAATGCGCGCGGTGCTCCGAGCCCGTTGATTCGTAGCGCATTGTTTCGCCCGTTTGCTGAGGTCCATTCTCGGTGGTCTATTATGCCAGGTGGAATGGTATTGAGTTGGAAATCAACAAGACGATAACTGCCTATTACCATTGCTGCATGGGTGCGGTGGAAACGACTTACAATCTTGGCGAGTGTATGAGTATCGGAGTAAATATCATCGCTGTCGAGTTGCACGGCAAAACGCCCGCAGCGTTTATCATCTGCGGCAAGTTGCCAACAGCCTCCGATTCCCAAATCGTTGCGTTCGGGAATGAGATGTACCAAATTGGAATTGTTTTTCGAAAGTTCGGTAAGAATATCCGTTGTTCCGTCGGTGGAATGATTGTCTACCACAATGACGTTAAACTTGAAGTTCGTTTCTTGCGAAAGAGCACTGTTAACCGCATCTGCTATGGTGCGTGCGCGATTTCTCACGGGAATAATCACCGACGCTTCGTTTTCAAATCCATCGTCTTTTGTGAAATCTATCGGCTTTATCTGTGCGGGTGAAATATATGCGTTGATGTCTTTAAGATATTCGGTGAAAGCCGCTTCCATTTCTTTTTGACGGCGATGAAGTTGGGGATCGAGATAATCGAATTGCTTCTGTCCGCTTTTACGTTTGTCTTCCTGCACAGCAGTATAGAGGTTTTCCGCTACGTGTAGGATTTTGCCTTTGCGGCTTGCCCAAAGACGGAAAGCATATACGCCGGCATATGAATATGGTTTGGGATTTTCGGCAACGAATTCTTTTATGGCGTTTGTAGATGCGATAAAAGCCTTGCCCATTTCGAAACTATCGCTCACAGAACCGTTGCTGTAGTCGTTCAAAGGGTGAGCGGTTGTATTGCCGTCTTCATGTTCGTCGTTGTAATCGCAAAAAGCGATTAAAGCTCCGGCTTCGTTCATTGCATCAAGGAGACGGTTCGCAGATTCCGGCGTAAAGCGCAACAACTCTGGCTTTGCTGAAAACATTACAGCCGGCGTGGTGCAGTGTGAAGCAATATATTTTAAAGCCGAAACAGATTCCGGCTTTACGTTCTTAGGAAGTGGTTTTACAATATAGGATATGTTTTCAACAATGTCCCTTGTCTTTTCAACAAAAACCGATATCTTTTTTTCGATTTCCATATATTATTCGTAGAGTTTGTGAGTGGCTGCGAGCAGAGTGTTTTGCATCAACGAACAGATGGTCATAGGACCTACTCCACCTGGAACCGGCGAAATGTAAGAGCACAATGGAGAAACTTCGTCAAACTTCACATCACCGTTCAAGCGGAAACCTTTTTTCTTGGTGGCATCGGGTACACGCGTTGTGCCAACGTCGATAATCACTGCTCCGGGTTTAACCATATCTGCTTTGACAAAATCGGGCTGTCCAAGGGCTGCAATTATAATATCTGCCTGGAGGCAGAAAGATTTAATGTCTTTGGTATGACTGTGGCAGACAATAACCGTGGAATCGCCATTATTTTTCTGCATCATAAGCTGAGCCATTGGTTTCCCTACGATATTACTGCGCCCAAGTACTACACAGGTTTTGCCGGAAGTCTCGATGTTGTAACGCTTCAAAAGTTCCAAAATTCCTTTAGGCGTTGCAGAAACAAACGAAGGGAGACCGATTGCCATGCGCCCCACATTTATAGGATGAAAACCGTCAACGTCTTTATGGTAGTCAATAGTCTCGATAACTTTCTGCTCCGAAATATGTTTAGGTAAGGGAAGTTGTACAATTATTCCGTCAACGCCTTCGTCTTGGTTGAGTTCGCGAACCTTGCCAAGGAGCTCGTCCTCACTAACGGTATCTTCGTATCTCACCAATATCGATTTGAAGCCACACACTTCGCATGCCTTGACTTTGTTAGCCACATAGGTTTCGCTACCTCCGTCATGCCCCACCAATATTGCGGCAAGACACGGACGACGTGCGCCACCGGCTACAAGATTTTCTACTTCCTTTGCGATTTCTGCCTTTATCTGAGCAGCAGTCTGCTTTCCATCAATCAGTTGCATATTCTCCTAATATTGTTGTATCGTGAATTATCTTCTTTTCATCTTTGCCATCATTTGCTGCATGCGCCCGCCCGACATTTGGTGCATCATTTTGCGCGTCTGGTCGAACTGCTTCAAAAGGCGGTTTACTTCGTTAAGATCCGTGCCCGAACCAGCAGCAATGCGGCGTCTGCGGCTTCCGTCTATTATCTCCGGATTTTCTCTTTCATACGGCGTCATCGAATGAATAATGGCTTCGATGCTCTTGAAAGCGTTGTCGTCGATATCTATGTCCTTAACGGCTTTGCCGAGTCCAGGAATCATTGAAACCAAATCCTTGATGTTACCCATCTTTTTGATTTGGGCGATTTGATCAAGGAAGTCGTTGAAATCAAATTTGTTCTTGGCGATTTTCTTCTGCAACAGGCGCGCTTTCTTCTCGTCGTATTGTTCCTGCGCACGCTCTACAAGCGAAACGATGTCGCCCATACCGAGAATACGGTCTGCCATTCGCATTGGGTGGAACACGTCAAGGGCTTCCATCTTCTCTCCCGTTCCAACAAACTTGATTGGCTTGTCAACCACAGTGCGTATAGAAAGTGCGGCACCGCCTCGGGTATCACCGTCGAGCTTTGTGAGTACTACGCCATTGTAGTCCAGACGTTCGTTAAACTCTTTGGCAGTATTTACAGCGTCTTGACCTGTCATGGAGTCAACCACAAACAACGTTTCGTCGGGATTTACGGCTTTTTTGATTGCAGATATTTCGTTCATCATCTGCTCGTCGATAGCCAGACGACCGGCAGTATCGATAATCACAAGGTTGTATTCCTTTGTCTTAGCCTCTTTGATTGCATTTTGTGCTATCTGTACCGGATCTTTCGAGTCGGGTTCGCTATAAACAGGCACACCAATTTGTTCGCCGAGCACCTTGAGCTGTTCTATAGCTGCCGGGCGGTAAACATCACAGGCAACGAGCATCGGCTTGCGGTTTTTCTTCTGCTTTTGCCAGTTTGCAAGTTTTGCCGAAAAGGTTGTTTTACCCGAGCCTTGCAATCCCGACATAAGTATAATTGCCGGGCGGCCTTCAAGCACGAGTTCTGCCGTTTCTCCGCCCATCAACCGTGCCAATTCATCGTGCACAAGTTTCACCATGAGCTGTCCCGGCTTCACACTCGTGAGTACGTCCATGCCGAGAGCCTTTTGTTTTACGGTGTCGGTAAACGTTTTTGCAACCTTATAGTTTACGTCGGCGTCGAGAAGCGACCTTCTTACCTCTTTCAGGGTTTCGGCCACGTTTATTTCGGTTATCTTGCCTTCGCCTTTGAGTACTTTGAACGAGCGTTCAAGGCGGTCTGTTAGATTTTCAAACATATTGTATATCTGTTGTCTTCTGTTGTTTTTACTTCAAGTCGTGGTTGTTCATTCTATGCTCTGCGAGCGTTTCGTATTTGGTTCCCGGTCGTCCGTAGTTGGCATAAGGATAAATGCTTATGCCTCCGCGTGGGGTGAACAGTCCTTCTACTTCGATATATTTGGGGTTCATGAGTTTCACGAGGTCCTTCATGATGATATTCACGCAGTCTTCGTGGAAATCTCCATGGTTTCTGAAGCTGAAAAGGTAGAGTTTGAGGCTCTTGCTCTCCACCATTTTTACGTCGGGAATGTATTCAATGCGAATTTCTGCGAAATCGGGCTGCCCGGTAATGGGGCAGAGGCTCGTAAACTCGGGGCAGTTGAATCTCACCCAATAGTCGTTGTCCTGGTGCTTGTTTTCAAATGTTTCAAGTACCTCCGGCGCATAGTCCATTGAGTATTTTGTCTTGTTGCCAAGGGCTTTCAGATGGTCGTTACTTCTTTCCATAGCGTCCTTCTGCTTTGTCTTTCAAATAAGATTCGAGCCCGTGTTTGCGCAGTTTGCATGCCGGACAATTTCCACAGCCGTCTCCGGGCACGCCATTGTAGCAAGTTACGGTGTTGTCCTTTACGATATCGAGCACGCCGAGTTCATCAGCCATGGCCCACGTTTCTTTTTTGTCAATCCACATCAAAGGCGTATGGATAACAAATTGTTCTTCGAGCGCGAGGTTCAGCGTAACGTTAAGACTGCGTATAAAAGTATCTCTACAGTCGGGATAACCGCTGAAATCGGTTTCGCCAACACCTGTAACCAGATGTCGTATGCCGTGTTCGCGTGCATATACTGCGGCAATGCTCAAGAAGAAAAGATTTCGTCCGGGAACAAAAGTATTTGGTGGCCCGCCGGCTGGTTTGTCCGTGTCCATTTTAATATCATCGCATGTTAGCGAATTCTTTCCGAGCGTTCCAACCAATGGCACGTCCATCAACTTCCATTCCACATTGGCTATCCCTGCAATTTTCTCGGCAGCCTTCACTTCTGAAATATGATGTTGGCCATACGAGAACGTTACGGCTTTAACTTCTTTGAAGTGTTTTTTTGCCCAAAACAAGCAAGTTGTAGAATCCTGCCCTCCGCTGAGCACCACCAATGCTTTGTCGTTATCTGTTATCATTTTGTTTTTCCTCCTTTTCTAATTCTTTCGGAATGCGAAACGCCGTGTAAAGCTCCATCCACGCTCCAATTGTAACTACCACAATCCATTCGTTATGGCGTAGCGGCCACACCTGGTTTACTTCCGTCCACAATGCTGCCGAAGCAAGCAAAAGCAATAACGCGCCAAGTGCCTGCTGCCTTTTAAGCCTGCGCACCACGAAACTTGCGCTCTGGGATTGTGCCCTAAGCTGCATTGCGAAAAACAATGCGGCCCCCGTACCATATATATATGGTATGAAGTTTCGGAGAGGCGTGGACAACAACACGAGGCTGAGCAACATAATCACAGCCCCGGCATCGTATAAAAATATCTCGAGTTTGTTTAACTTCCTCATTCTGCAACAGAATTTTTCGAACCGTCTTGGTCGGGATATTCCACGATATAAACGTCCTCGTCGGCCGTTTTCATGAAATAGCGCTCCCTTGCAATTTTCTCGATAGCGGCAGGATCTTCTTCCAAAGCCTTCAACTGTTTGTTGGCATTGTTACTGATTTGCCGATATCTCTGCAGCTCGGCAGACAATTCCGATTTCTGCTTGTTTATACGGTAGCGTGAAATCAAACTGTTGTGATCCAGAAATACGATTTCCACCACAAAAAACACTATAAATATAATGCATTTGTGGCTAAGCAGCCAATTACCGGTAACTTTTGCCTTGTTCATAACTGCATGAATTTGTTTATCTGCAAAATTAACAATAACTTTTCATTTTCCCGACATTTGTGTAAAGTTATATGTTCGCATTCACTCTCTTGCAGACTTCCGTCAGGTATAAATGCTTTCCGTTTTTGCCACTTTTGCTCGTGAAAAAACAACACGGCATCTCGTAAAAACTCCGCCGCATCTAATTTAAATTAGATGCGGCGGAATTTA
>CAVFYC010000083.1:0-9569 GCA_963626585.1 Christensenellaceae bacterium Phil1
CAGACCGACATCGGTTTGCCCGAGTTTGTTGTTATTCCCCTACCAACGCTTGCAAAGTTTCCCACATCTTTTGCCACGCTGCCAAGGTTGCTTGCAATGCTGCCGAGGTGCGCCGCCGTTTCAACGACACGCAATATTATATAACAGAAAACGCTCCGAAATCTTTCGACATCGAAGCGTTTTTGTGGTACCACCAGGAATCGAACCGGGGACACAAGGATTTTCAGTCCTTTGCTCTACCAACTGAGCTATGGCACCAAATTTTGTTTGCACATTCGTTATTCCCGAATTGCGAGTGCAAAAGTAGGCGTTTTTTTAATACCAAGCAAATTTTTCAGTAAAAAAGTTTGCCCTCATTCGAATATTCTCGATTTTTTCGTAACTTTGCACACGCAAAACGGAAAGTAGCGCAGTTGGTAGCGCACTACGTTCGGGACGTAGGGGTCGGGCGTTCGAATCGCCTCTTTCCGACAAAATCCTTCGCAAACTTGTTTGCGGAGGATTTTTGTTTTAGATTGGGCATCGCTGTTCCCTTGATAAAAAAGTAGCAAAAGTTTACGCAAAAACTCCGCCGCATCTAATTTAAATTAGATGCGGCGGAATTTAAATTTGGTGGCCCGGAGTTTTTACGAGATGCCGTGTAGTTTTTTCGGCGTGCGGAAAAACTCTTCTGACATGCGGGAAAAGGCTTCCAAAGCGGCTTGCGAGACCATATATATAAGGTATGCAAAACAAGGCCCGGTATATGGTTTTTCCGATGTCTGATATTTTTAAAATAATGTCTGACATCGTTTGAATAATGTCAGACATTGTTTTTTCGATATCGCAGCACGCTTTTTTGACGTGCGTTGCAAAATGTTTTTTACGCCGTGGTTACTTCACGATAAACTTCAATGAAACTTTGCTGTCGGGCGTTCCGTTGGCCGAAAGCGTTGCGGTGTAAACTCCTGCGGGGAGCGCGGAAACCGAAACGGCTGCAGCATTTGCGCCAGCGCATGCACCGATGCTTGTTTGCAGAGCTGCTTGTCCGTCGGTGGTATATACGGCGAGCGTTCCGGCGTTGCCGGAGGGCAATGTGCATGCAAGTTTTTTTGCTTTGGCATCATAGGCGAGCGATGTGCCGTCGGCCGCAGATTTTGCGGAGTTTATTCCGGTGGTTTCCTCAATGCTTATTGTTTTTGCGAGCAAGTTTACAGTTATTGCGTAATATCCGTCGGCCGAAACGGTCCATTTGCGGTCGTCGGTGCCGTCGTCGGTGATTTTTGTCTTATCGCCGGATTCCGGGTGGTAGAAACGTTGTCCCCAACTGGCGTGATTGTTTACCGCAATCTTGAAATCGCCCGTCGAAGTTAGCTTCACGGTTTTTGTAAAAAGGAAAGGATTTGCGGCATCTTGCTTCATGGGCACAGCATCAAGCAGGTTCCAGCCCGCAGGTGTGGCATCTCCTATAAGATATATGATGCTGTGGAGAATTTGATTGTCCTGATACGCAGCTTTCTCCATGTGGAGCGTCATATTGTTGAGATCAACGGTTACATTATAGTTCCCGCTTTCCGCTACCTTGAACTTGTCGTCATTGCCTCCGCCGAAACGTATGCGGGCATCGGTGTTGACATAAGGATCGTCGTGGTTGGCGTTGCGATATTCCTCGCCCCAATTATTTCGTGTGAGGAATTTGAATTCGCAGTCGGCTTTGAAATAACCGGTATAGGTGTAAACTCCTTCTTTGCCCTCAACCGGCGTCATTACACAGGAGTTTTCCGTAGACCAACCGCCCCAAACAGCTTCTCCGACAATCATCGGGCGACGCATTCCCTGTTCCACTACAATCATTGTCCAATATTCGAGCGACGGCACGGTGAATGTGATGTATTCCCCGTCGGTTTGGAAAGACAACTCCTGAGGCAGTCCGCCCAATGTGTCGGGCGAAGCCGTCCAAACCCGCGTGGCGTCGGAAACTTTAAGGCGAACGGCCACGGAGGAAAGCACCTCGGGCGCCGGCATTGTGCCGTCGTAATCACGCCAGCTCATGTTGTCGGCTTTTGTATAGTTGAGCAATTGCACAACTTTGGCAGCGCCCAACTGACGTGCGTATGCAGCCACGTTTCCCTTCTTTGCCGGCCATGCGTTAATCGTTGCCTTTTTGTTTGTACACGATATCTCCACGTCGGCAACGTTTCCATTTCCGCGCAGATACTGTTCGTAACCCACGAGAAAGTCATAATATGTGGTGAGACGCGACTTGAGTTCATCGCTCATGCTTAGTTTTGCATTTGGGAAGTATTCCGAGCAAAGCATATGGTCTCCGAGTTCCAAATGCGACGCACCTACGGCAAACATGGTGGCATCTGTGAGCAAAATTCCGGGCATATTGAATTGCCCGTCGCTGACATTGTAGTTCATATATGCCGCGAGCACCGTGGAAACGGGGTTGTTGCCCTCAGCATGTCCGCGCGTGATGCTCTCGATACTGCTGAAATCCTGCTCGCCTGCCCAAAGTTCCGAATAAGCAAAGTCAACGTTTCCGGTAGACAGTATCTCGTCTGAACCATAATTGCTCACGGCGTTCATCACAAGGTTCTTGTCGGGGTGGCGTTGCTTCATGGCATTAATAAATGAGGCGTAGCCTTGCGGAAGGTTGATTTTCTTTCCGTCATAAGTGTAGCTGTCGCCGCGATATCCGAGCTGGTCAATATGATATCCGTCGAAATCGAAAGTAGCGTAGACATCGTCATTTCTTTCGGCGAGATAGTTTTGCCAGTCTGCGTTGGAGGGGTCATAGAGATAGATTGGACCGGCCCAGGAATCGGGCAACGCGTGAAAGTCCTGCGTTGTATGGTTTGCGTCCTTGTACACTCCCCATTCTATGTCCACTCCGTCGACGTTTGCATTGGGTTGCGCGCCGTAGAGAAGGTTATAAAACATTGCTTTCATGCCGTAGGCGTGTTGCGCAGTGATATAGTTTTTCACTACTTGCGAGACAATGGTACGATTTGCTATGTCCTTGTACGTTTTCGAAGGGTTGCCGCGTTTTCCGCTCAGGGGTTTATGATGACGGTAGTGCCAGTCGTAAAACTGCACTCCGTTTATGTGGCAGCGGTTGAGCCATGTCATTTCGTTTGAGATGCGGCTTTTCGTTTTATACTCGTCGTATGTGGCAACGAAGCCGTATCTGGGATATTTTGCCCATGAGCTCGACACGTCCACGCCTATTGTGGCATAAACGGTTTCCGTTCCGTTTTCGCCGGGAACGTATATGTCGGCTATGTATCCCGTGAAGTCGCTTTCGGGAGCGGTCCAAGTCCATTTTGTGTCGGTCAGCGGTTCGTCGTGCACCGCATTTAGTCCTTTGCGATAGCGCACATGGGCTCCCGCAGGCAGGGTGCCGGAAATTGTGAAAGCCACGGCGTCGCCAGGGGAATACATACATTTGTCGGTAGATACCGACAGAGGAGTTGTGCTAAAGGTTATGCTGTTGTCAGCAACGCCCGTAGCCGGCGCAAGCCACAACATGGCTGCGGCGAGGGGCAACATTTTAAAGATTTTCATATTTGGTCTGTAATTTCTCTCTTATTGTAAAATTGCTATGTCGTATTCGGGGGCAAGGAATCTTGGTATTAGATTAACGAAACCCTTTGGCAAAGCTACTATATTTTTTCTAAAACAGCCTATATGCCGCATGTTTTTATAGGTATGCGGCATGCGTATTTTTTCTGCGGACGGGGAAAAGGGGATACGGCACGAAGAAGCGCCGCTGTCCTTTGCCGGTATCAATACGACGCAGTTGCGTGAATTCCCTCGGCTTCTATTAGGCCCACTATGCGGTCGAGTTCCTCGCGGGTGGCTTTGCGGAGTTTCTGGTCGGGAGTTTCGCGGTCTATGGTATAGATCATAACTTCCTGAGGTGCGATATCCTTAACGGCTGCAAGCCATGGCAAAACATAGTTGTCGCCCGTATTGTCGAGGTTCTCCTCTCCGTCGGCTCCTTTAAGGAACATGGTTTGGATTATCACGTGTCCGTTGAAAAGTTTGAGCGATTCTATTATTTTTTCAACGTCGTATTTTCCGGTTGGGCGGTTCAGACGCTCGATATACTGGGCGTTCACCGTGTCGAGCTTCTGCAAATTATTGTCTACCTTCATCAGCGCGGCGCGTATCTCGGCTTTGGGCGCAAGGGTGGCGTTGCTCAGCACGCTTATCTTGGCTTGGGGGAAATACTTGTCGCGCAGCGCAACCACGTCGTCTACTATTCCGGGAAAATCGGGGTGGAGCGTGGGTTCGCCATTGCCTGCAAACGTGAATACATCGGGCTTAGGGCCGTTTTGCTGCATATCTTGCAATTTCTCCTCCAATACATGCGCCACTTCTTCTCTGCTCGGGCGGCGACTGTGGGGGCGACGGTCGGCATTGAAGCCGCATTCGCAGTAAATGCAGTCGAACGTACACACTTTGCCATCGGCGGGCATAAGGTTTATTCCCAATGAAACCCCGAGGCGGCGGCTATGTATAGGGCCGAACACGGGTGAAGGATACAACACGGTTGACATGAGCGTAAGGGTTTTGTATAGTTTCTTGTCTGCGTGCAAAGTTACAATTTTTCAGTAAGGTTTTGCACCTCCGGCGATGGTTGTTTTTCATGCCATATGCCTGCGTTTTTTATCGGGCAAACCATGCCGTTTTTCCTACATGCGTTGTCGCAAAAACTCCGGGCCACCAAATTTAAATTCCGCCGCATCTAATTTAAATTAGATGCGGCGGAGTAAAAACGTTCTCCCGCGATATTTTTCCATTCCCCTTTTCAAGAAATAAAACATTGAGACACAGACAAAAAGAAAGGGGACTCGGCAATCGCGTCCCCCTATGTCATTTTCCCGTAAAAAGGTTCGGTTTTTCCAGTCTACATTGCAGCCGTTGCGACCTCCACATCACGGGCAATTTGCACGCGTAGTTCGTCGAGCGTATCAAAGCGTTTTTCATCGCGCAAGCGGCTCAGGAATTCCACTTCCGCATATGCGCCATACAGATTGCCGCTGAATCCCGGCAAAAAGGCTTCCACCGTGGTGTCGCTGCCGTTGTGGAGCGTGGGGCGCGTACCTATGTTCACCGCCGCACGGTGGGTTTCTCCGCAGGTATGCACAAGGGCCGAATAAACTCCGTTTCGGGGCACAATCTTTCCCGACTCGGCAACGTTGATATTGGCTGTGGGAAAACCGAGACCCGTTCCCACATGCCGTCCCTCAACCACAGTTCCGCCAATGGAGTATTGTCGCCCGAGCATAGTGGACGCCAACCCTACCCTGCCCTCTTGCAAAGCGCGGCGAATGGATGTGGAACTCACGGCAACGCCCGACGGGGGCATATATTTGGCAGCACGCATCACACTTATGCCCAACTCTTCGCCTATCGAGCGGTAGTCTTCAAACGTCAAATGCTTGTCGTGCCCCAGAGAATGGTCGTAGCCTATCACGAGAGCCTTGACATTGAATTTTCCCACAAGATAATGTTGCATGAAATCGCGGGCAGAAAGCATGGAAAACTCTTTGGAAAAATCAAGCATGGCGCAGAGATCAATGCCCTGGGCTTCGATAAGCGCAATGCGCTCGGCAGTGGTTGTGAGCAGCGCGGGCGCACCCTCGGGACGCAACACCGCAAGCGGATGCTGCCCGAAAGTTATCGTCATCGTGGCAAGATTTCTCTGGCGGGCAATAGCTTTAACGTTTTCAAGCAAGAAACGGTGGCCGAAATGCACTCCGTCGAAAAATCCAACCGCTGCCGCCGATGCCAACAAGGGACGCGCATCGCCTTCGTGCAATATCTTCATCAGCCTTTCTGAGTATTGAAAATCTCCATCCAATCTCCTTCGCCCTTCGACAGGAAAGTTTTAAAACCTTCCTTGGCAGCAGCCTTGCAATTGTCCTCGCTGTCGTCAATATAAAGGGTCTCGGCAGGATTTACTCCCGACTCTTTTATCGCAATCTTGAAGATTTTGCTGTCAGGTTTGGTGATTCCTATTTTATATGAGAGGAAAACTTTTTCAAAATAGTAGTCCACCGTGCGGCCACGGTAAAGAAACAAATCATTCGTGGCCAAAGCCCAATGAATGCGGTTGGTATTGCTAAGCAAAAAGAGCTTGTATTTATCCTTCAGGCTTGCCAGACATTCCAGACGCTCGCTCGGAATTCCTACAAGAAACTCATTCCACGCATCAGTGATTTTGCGGTCGCGGATATCGGGCCGCCCGGAAATTTGCCGCAATGCATCACAAAATTCTTCGGTATCGATTTCGCCGGTCTCAATTCCCGAAAACACTCCGCTCTGAACATATTGTCCCAAAGCGTCGCGCACATTTACGCCAAGCCTTTCAAAAGATTCGATACACCGCTCGCGGTCAAGGTCAACAAGCACGCCGCCGAAATCGAACACAATGTTTTTGATTCCAGTCAAATCTGTCATTTTATCAATCGTTTATTTTATCAATCATTTACTTCGTAATTAATCCTTTGGGGTGTTTCAGCTCGGCCCTGCGGCGCACAGCGCGTACGGTCTCGGGTATCACGTAAACCAGAGACGTGCAGAGAAACAATTCGAGCCATACACTGAAATTTAGATGGAACGTGCGGAATGCGGCACCGCCAAACTCCACAATCAAAACCTGCCCCGCGAGAATTGCAAGCATTGCAAAAAACATTCCCCGGCATTGAAAGAACTTGTGGAACGCAAAGTTGCGGCTATCAAAAGCACGCACGTTCAAAAGATTCCAAAACTGCAGAAAAACAAATGCCGTGAAAAACATCGCGAGATTCTTTAGACGGTAAATTTCCTCGCCTTGCCGTTCGTCTATTCTCCAATCTACGATGCACAACATCGCCACAAGTATAACCGCAAATGCGACCGAAGTGGAAAGGATATAGCGCATCATTGCGCGGGAAACGATGAAAGTTGTTTGCTTCCTTGGTTTCCTTGCAAGCACACGGTTTGAAGGAGGAATGGAAATCAATGCCAGGGCGGCGAAAGCGTCTGTAATCAAGTTTATCCACAATATCTGCGTAACGGTAAGCGGCAGCGTTGTTCCCACGATTGCTCCTATCAAAACTACAAGCATTGCCGTGATGTTTACGGTGAGTTGGAAAACGATGAAGCGCCGTATGTTTTTATACAGCGAGCGTCCCCATTTCACCGCCGTGGCTATTGTGGCGAACGAGTCCTCGGTTAATGTGATGTCGCTCGCTTCTTTTGCAACCGTTGTGCCGGATTCCGTTGAAATTCCTACGTCGGCAAAATTCAGCGCAGGCGTGTCGTTAGTTCCTTTTCCCGTTACCGCCACCACTTCGCCGAGTTTTTGGAGCAATTGCACGAGACGTTGTTTGTCCACCGGGCGGGCGCGGCTTATTATTTTCAGCTTCGGAATAAGATGCAATGCGTCTTCGTCGGAAAGTTTTGCGAACTCGTCGCCACTAATTGCGCATTCGGGCGTATCGTTGTCAGTCCAAATTCCCACTTGCCGGGCTACTTCTTGCGCCGACACCGCATCTTCTCCAGTTACTACCTTAATTTTTACTCCCGCCCTGCGACATTGTACCACCGCCTCAGCCACATCGGGGCGCACGGGGTCGCTTATCGCTGCAATTCCAACGTATTTCATTCCGCCGGTTGCCGCAATTTCTTCTGCCGAGATGCCTTCGTTTTCGATTTGTTTGCGGGCAAAGGCTATCACGTGCATGGCTTTGCGCTGATATAGGTCAAGCAGAGTCTTGAAATCGTCCTCCTGCGTTTCGCCGATGTCGCACATCTTTTCCACAATCTCGGGTGCGCCTTTCACGTAAAGGTATTTCCGGTTTTCGGTCTCCACTATCGTTGCCATGAACTTGCGCTCCGAAGTGAATGGTATGCGGTCGATTATTTCCGCATTGCCACGAAGGGAAACATAGTCCTCGCCTTCTTTTTTCATCCATTGCAGCATGGCGCATTCCACCGGGTTTCCGATTCCTTTTAGTTTGCCGTCGTTTTCAAGGAATGCCGTGGAGTTCACCGCCACGCCCATACAGAAATCGCGCTTTGCGCCATAGTATTTTATATCAGCCACCTGCATGTCGTTTTGAGTGAGAATGCCGGTTTTGCCAGTGCACACCGTTGTAACCACTCCTATTGTCTCGCCCGCCTTCTTGTTTCTCACGAGCACCCCGGTGCGCATCATGCTGCGCATATTGAATGCCAGCGCAAGCGAAACCGACATAGGCAATCCTTCGGGCAATGCCATAATCACGAGAGCCACGCTCATCATGAAGTTGTTGATAAGAATTTTGAAGATATCAATCCAATCGGCGGCTTCGTTGTAGTTTATGTTTTTTATCTCCTTAATTGTGAGAATCAGAAACGTTGCAAGCGCCACCATAAACGCCACACGGCTTATTGCCGAGGCTATGCGTTTGAGCTGACGGTTGACGGGAGTGTTTTCGTAAACGGGATTATGGGCTTTTTCATTGATTTTGCCGATTTTCGTCCCGTAGCCCACGGCCGTTGCCCGCATTATGCCGTCGCCCTCCACCACCATGGCGGAGCGGAATAGCATTTCATTGTCCGCCGCCGGCTCTGCCGTGGGATTACTGCCCGCTTCTTTTTTCACCGCCGGGTTGCCGTTGAGCGGAGACTCGTCAACAACCATGGAGTGTGAGACAATGAGCCGCCCGTCGGCGGGAATTTCATCGCCTTGTGAAAGAAAGATTATCTCGCCTACCACAACTTCGCTGCGCGGTATCTCGCAAACGCTACCGCGACGCACCACTTTCACCGGATTCTTGTCTCTCTTTGCATTGAGGCGGGAAAAGCATCGGGCTACATGGTTTTCAAATGCGCAGGAAATGGCTGTGGTGAGAAATATGGCGCAGAAAACGCCAACCGTTTCCGCATATCGGTTTTCGATAATGCTTATCACGAGCGAAAGGCAAGCCGCAACGAGAAGAATCCTTATCACGGGGTCGGAAAACTTTGCGATATAGCGCTTCGCAGTTGAGATTTCGCACGGAGGTGTAAGCACATTCCTGCCATGGGCAAAGCGCGCCGTTGTGATTTCAGCCTCGCAAAGCCCCTCTCTAATCTTCTTCTTTATGTCGAAGTCTGACATACAGGGTGTAGGAATATACTTTTTACTCTGCAAAATTACGAAACAAAAAACGAAATACGCATTTGGGGCTGAGAAAACCTTTGGCGGGAAGGCTGTTGGGCATGGCGTTTTTACTACACGGCATCTCGTGAAAACTCCGGGCCACCAAATTTAAATTAGATGCGGCGGAATTTAAATTAGATGCCTTGGAATTTTTGCGAAAAACGGGGCGGTGTTTTCTCTTTGAGATACAGATGTTTACAAAGGCGCGGAAATTTGCGGAAAATGGGGCGGAATGGCAACGAAAAACGCCGCCCGTTTTTCGCGGACGGCGTTCCATATTTACGTCAAGCCACAAGGGGCGTTTTTCCTTACCAGTAATCCTCCGCGTTCACACCAGCGTAAACGTTCTTGGGCACCCATTCCATATAATCGATGTCAAAGTTTGCCGCAGGATTGGTGAGCACGT
>CAVFYC010000084.1:0-9251 GCA_963626585.1 Christensenellaceae bacterium Phil1
GCTGAAAGCATACCATATTAATAAAAAGGACAAGCCCGCCGCGCGTGGACTTGTCTTTTTTTACGCTCTTAAACTGCCGAATCGAAAGCATTGTCCCGCAAGCCAAGACCCATGCTGTGCATGGCAAAAACCCTGCTGCGCAAGGCGAAAAAACTACACGGCATCTTGTAAAAACTCCGCCGCATCTAATTTTTACGAGATGCGGCGGAATTTAAATTTCATGGCCCGGAGTTTTTTACGAAGTCTGACATTGTAAAAACTACATCTCATGCCGCTTTTTTCACGCCTTGTTTACGATTTTTCGCGAGCCAAACCGAAAGTTTTTTCCCGCAAACCAAAGACTCAGCAGCGCAAGGCGTGAAAACGAAAAATCCCGCGGTTTTCCTTATATTTCACATCTTTTAACTACCTCCCCCTAAAAACGCCCTCAAAAGGCGAAAAATGTAAGAAATATCCTACTTTTTGTAAGAAATATCCTAACAAGAAACAGCCTTTCACCCTTAACTTTGCAACAAACCGAAGCACTTCCGCCACGCCCTGCGGACTTAAATCGAAAACAACCAATAAGACTATAACAATAAACTTATTATTAACCATTCTCCCGGAGAAAACATCATCAAAGGGGGAGCAAAAATTAATCAATTATGAAAAATAAAATCATCAACCTCATCAGGGAAGGCGGAGGAGCATTGATGCTTCTCGTTATGATGCTCGTAGGCGTAACGCAAGCCAAGGCGCAAACCAATTACTACATTAAAATAGCCGATGTTGGCATTACAAGCGAAAACTGCAACGACCTAAGCGTAATCGATGGCGTGAGCGGAACCGTAACGTTCGACCCCGAAACCTACACGCTCACCCTCGACAATGCCACAATTAGGACAGAATATTTAAGCTCTGCAATTGATATTACCGAATTGGTTACCTCCCAAGTTACCATAGTTCTAAAAGGAGAGAATAATATTAGGTGTGGAGAATATCCCAATGAAGACTATAGCAACATGCGCATTTGCACGTCAACAATTATTAGAGGACCTGGAACTCTCAATGTTAATAGAATACTGTGCTACGTAGGTTTTATGGTGATGGACAATGCCACGATAAATGCAAGAGATATTTATTCTGGCACTCCAGAGAGAAAATGCACCCTCCAAGTAGTCAATTCCAATGTGTACGCAACAGACAGCATCGTGGTAGATGATTTCAAAACAATCGGCTGTTCCGCAAACTGGCCCGAAGGCGTTGAATTCGATAAGTCGAAGAGAACTTTTGTGGTAAACGGAGAAAAGGCAACTGGCATTGGAATAGAATACGTGCGCACCTACGGCTTTGAGATTAACGGCGTAGAAGTAACGGAGAATAACTATACCGACCTAAGTGTAATCGACGGCGTGAGCGGCACCGTTTCGTACAATCCCGACACAAAGACACTCACCCTCGACAACGCCACAATTGATTACCCCAAAGAAAAGGGTAATCCAACTCAATACGCCCCATGCATCTACAACGAACGGGTCAATAATTTTAAGATTGACTTAAAGGGCGACAACAAAATAATATCTTCTGAGGAGAAATATCTTGAATACGGCTTGTTCTTGGAAAAACCGACAACCATCTGCGGAGACGGAAATCTCTACATTGAGCAAGATGATCGCGGTATTGTTACGTACGACAAACTTCTTATCAAAGACTGTACGCTGGATATCAAAACGTATTTAACTAGAGGTATTGCTGGCAGTATTAGTATTAACGAATACAATCTAAGCAAGTTTAAAGAACAAATAGAAAAGCAAATTCTCACGATAAACAATGCCAACGTAACCTTAAAGTCTGCATGGTATGAGGCTGGAAGATCAAAAATCAACGATATCTATTCGTTAATACTCGAAAACAGCTACATCGATACTCCCGCCGGCGCTGTGTTTGACGATTCTCTGTATGGCATCGCAGTTGACGGAACTGTAGCGGACAGCATTATCGTTATTAAAAGATTAGAAAACTACGGCCTCACAATTGCCGGCGTAAAGGTAACAAACCAAAACTGCAAAGACCTGACCGTAATCCCGGGCGTAACAAAAAACAACGACAACTCAACGGCAAGCTACGACCCCGAAACAAAGACTCTCACCCTCAACGACGTTGAAATCAGAAGCAATAGCGAAACAATCGCCCTCGTAAACGACACTGTTGACAATCTAAAAATAAACGTGCCCGAAGGAACTACCAGCGATGTCGCCGTTATGTATGACGCATCTTTTAAAAGGACGAACGCAATAGAACTGAACCGCTCAACAACAATTACCGGCGGCGGAACACTTAAAGCCTTTGGCGAAACAGGTATTGTTTTGGGAGCAGTTACGCTAACCGTCGACACCAACACTACGGTGAAAGCCTCGGTCAAAACAAAAGATGATCGTTTCTCCGCGTATATTGCAGTAAAAAAGAAAGGAGAACTTACCGCTACAGGAAATCCCGCAGCAATCAGCAACATAAAAGGACTTGACCTCGACGGCGTGGTAATTACTTACCCCGCAGGCGCATATTACGACGAATCTCTTAAAGGCGTAACGCTCGACGGAAAGACATTGGAAAAACAAGTTGTGATTGGTTACAAGGAATTCCCCCTCTCAATTGCCGGCGTAAAGGTTACGAGCGAGAACTGCAAAGACCTCAGCGTAATTCCGTGCGTGAGCGGAGGCGTGGAATACGTTCCCGAAACAAATACTCTTTACCTCAACAATGCTACAATTGATTTCCAAGACGAAGAAGAGACATATCAAAACGCCATTGACATAGATACCGACAGTCTTACGATATCTATTTATGGAACAAACACCGTATTTTGCAAATACGCATGGGCTTTGCAGATTACAGGAAAGGGCCTTCTTACTACAATCAAAGGCGAAAATTCCAACGCAACTCTCAACTTGTATCATAGCCCAGATGTTGACTGGGGCGGCGGCGGCATTTCCATTGCCTATAACAGTACTCTCCTAATCGACGGGTGCTATGTTAATACAGGAGGAAATGAAGGAATAAATGGAAGTGGATTTAGCCCGGAAACCTCGAAGCTTATCATACGAAACGCTTTCGTAACCATAGAAGATGGCATAAGGGACATTGCTGCGCTGACGCTTGACGGAGTTGCTATTCTTCAGCCCAGCGGCGCAACGTTTGACGCTTCTAAGGAATCTATTGTGCTCGACGGAACGATAGTTAAAGACAAAATTGTTATTGGAAATCTCGTGAATTACGGCTTGGAGATTGCCGGGAAGAAGGTTACCAACGCGAACTGCAACGACCTTAGCGTGATTTCGAACGTGAGCGGAATGGTGAAATACGACCCCGAAACAAAGACGCTTACTCTCGACAACGCTAGAATCGATGTGATCAAAGAAACTCCCATTAAAAACATTTCGGTAAGCGACCTCGTGATAAAAGTTATAGGCGAAAACACCTTGGACAATTACTTTGCCGCTATTGCAACCGCTCTGCCTGCAACGATAAAAGGAGACGGAATCTTAAATATATTGGAAGGAAGTAACGGCATCTACGTTGCAAATGGTACTTCTCTTCTTATTGACAGCTGCACGGTGAATATCCTTGGAAAGAATAGCTGTATCCTAGGAGCAACCGGAGAGGAAACTCTCACCATACACAACGCAAATGTAAAGGCTATTGGCGGCAGTAATGGTGTAATCTCTAACATTGCTTCGTTAACTCTCCGAGGAGGAAGCAGCATCGTTTCGCCCGAAAATGCATGGTTTAGCAGTAGTCTTAAGGGCGTAGAGGTCAACGGAGAACTTGTTACAGACTCTGTGGTGATAACTTTCGACCCGAATGCTCTCTATGACGTTGTGCTTGAAGACTTCGAAAGTGCCGCACTTGCCGTAAAAGCGTTGCGGAAATTCAAAGAAGACATAAACATCGCAGATGCCCTGGCTATTGTTAGGCAAGCTCCTTGCGTTGTGTTTGAAAACCTTTCGTATAGCGAGGCTGATGATATCCGCAGAGAGTTCATCGGAGCCAATAGCACCGCGAGCATTTGGCCTCACGGCGCATGGGGTAATTACCTTGGCTTCAAAATCAACAACGTAGAAGTTACAAAAGACAACTGCGGCGACCTTAGCGTAATTCCGGGCGTGAGCGGAATCGTGAAATACGACACCATTACAAAAACGCTCACTCTCAACAACGCTACAATCACGGCTACCGAAAAAGGCCAAGACGCAATTTACGTTTACTGGTTAAGGGATCTCACTATAAGCGCAATGGGAGAAAACTATGTTACGAGCAAGGATCTCTACGCTCTTGACTTAGAAAAAGCAATAACCATCAACGGAGGCGGTATTCTCAACGTAACGTCAGAAACAGGTGGCGGAATGTATGTAGGAGCAGACGATAAAAACGTACATCTTGTTATAGACAGTTGCACTGTGAACGTCAAAGGAGAAGACAGTGGAATCACTGGAGACGGAAACAATGTTCTTGTAATACGCAATGCCAATGTGAAATTAGAGGGAGAAGTTAATGTAAAAGACGGGAAAACTGGAGCACTTACCGACGTTGTTTCGCTAACGCTTACAGGCTGCGAAATCACCGAACCTGCGGGTGTGGAAATTGACAACTTGCTGAATAGCTACACTCCTTTGGTGATTATTAAGAAGATAGAAGACGAGCCCGTTGGCATCAAGGACGTGAAAGATGTTTCGGCACGCAAGCAAGGCATCTACAGCATTGACGGAATTTACCTCGGCACTGATTTCGACGCTTTGCCCAAGGGAATTTACATCAAGGACGGAAAGAAAGTCATGAAGTAAGATTGCGAAAATGCTTACAGTTTCCAGCTGAAAGCATACCATACTAATAAAAGGGACAAGCCCGCAACCGGCGGACTTGTCCTTTTTCGTTACGCCTAATTGCCGTACAGAAAACCATATACCGCAACCCCAAAAAACGATATGCGCATGGCGTAAAAACTCCGGGCCATGAAATTTAAATTAGATGCGGCGGAATTTAAATTAGATGCGTCGGAATTTTTACGAGATGCCGAGTAGTTTTCAAGCCGTCCCGTGGGGTTTTGAAAAATATGGACATGAGAATAAAATAATGAAATCTTTTTGCACTTATATTTGGTTTTGTTAGCGCAAATTTCCTTAGCTTTGTAAGGAAATAGTAAAAAAATAATAGTATGAAAGATAAGAAGATAATTCTCTTGTCGGCTTTTTTAATGGCAATGACAGGCGGACAGGCACAGACGGGCAAAGAGTGGGACGATGTGAATGTGGTTCAGATAAACCGCGAAGACGCCCACACCTTGGCCATACCTGTGGCCGACTTGAACGGCGCGTTTGAAAACGATATGGAGAAGTCGCCGTATTATCTCTCGCTCAACGGCGTCTGGAAATTCAATTGGGCGCCCGATCCGCAACGCCGTCCCGAGGGCTTCGAGAAAGCGGAGTTCGACGACGCAAAGTGGGACAACATCACGGTGCCCGCCACGTGGCAGGTATATGGTGTGAGACACGACAAGGACTGGGACAAGCCTCTTTACACCAATGCGGCGTATCCTTTCACCTATAATCCTGACAATTTCAGCGTGATGGCTTCCCGTCCCGACAATTTTCAGTACAACAACAATATGAAAAATCCCGTGGGCAGCTATCGCCGCAAATTCATCGTGCCCGAAAATTGGAAAGGGCGTGATGTTTACGTGCGTTTCAACGGCGCGGGACACGGATACTACGTTTGGGTGAACGGACACTTCACCGGCTACGCCGAAGACTCGTATCTGCCCTCCGAATTCAAGATAACGGATTATCTGCAAAAGGGCGAAAACACAATAGCAGTGCAGGTGTACCGTTTTACGAGCGGTTCGTTTCTCGAAGACCAGGACTATTGGCGACTCACAGGCATCACGCGCGACGTATTTCTGTGGTCGGCACCAAAAATACAGATTCGCGACTATTTTGTAACCACCAAAATCGACGAGACACAGCATAAGGCAACTGTGAAGTTTGATGTAAAACTGGATATGGCCAAGGGCGCGAAAACGTCAAAGGGAGTAACCCTGCGCGCAAGGGTTTACGACCACGGCAAACTCGTGGCAGAAAGCATTGGAGCAGACAACATCAAGAATCCAGCGGGTAACTTTACTTTCCTAGCCAACGTGGAAAATCCCAAGTTGTGGAACGCCGAGCAGCCAAACCTTTACGACGTTGTGGTGTCGCTTGAAGAAAAAGGCAAAACCATTGACATGCGCAGCAGCAAGCTCGGAATTCGTGAAGTGGGCGTCAACAAACAAGGCGCAATAACCATAAACGGAAAACCAATAAAGTTCCACGGCGTGAATCGCCATGATTTTAGCAATGTAAACGGGCGCACAGTTTCGAAAGAAGAGATGGAACGCGACATATTCACTATGAAAAGCCTGAATATAAACGCCGTTCGCACGAGTCATTACCCCAATAATCCCTATCTCTATGATCTTTGCGACAAATACGGCCTTTATGTTTTGGCTGAGGCAAATGTGGAATGCCACGGCAACACCTCGCTTTCATCAAATCCCCTCTTCCTCAAACCAATGTTGGAGAGAAACAAAAATCATGTGTATTGGATGCGAAACCACTCAAGCATAATAATCTGGAGCTTTGGCAACGAAAGCGGCGGAGGCGAGAATTTCAAAACCGTATCCGAGCTAATTGCGCGCACCGACCCTACGCGCCTCACACACTACGAGGGAAATTCCACTTGGAGCAGCGTAACCAGCACAATGTACGCCAACACCGCAACGATAAAGCGCATAGGCGAAGAGCGGGCCGCACAGTATGAAAAAGGCGAGCAACCCCGTCCGCATGTGCAGTGTGAAAATACGCACGCAATGGGCAACTCGATGGGAAACCAACGCGAGTATTTTGATTTGTATGAGAAATATCCGGCCCTTGCAGGGGAGTTTATTTGGGATTGGAAGGACCAAGGATTGAATATGCCCGTTCCCGGAAACAAATATAAGGCTTACTGGGCTTACGGAGGCGACTTCGGCGATTTTCCGAACGACGGAAATTTCTGCACAAACGGTGTAATTTTTCCTGACTTCACTTATTCGGCAAAGGCGCTCAATGTAAAGAAAATTTACCAGCCTGCAGATTTTGTGATGACCGACAGCGTGGCGGGCAAGTTCGTTGTAAAAAACAAGATGTCGTTTGCAAATCTTAACGAGTACGCATTTAGTTACCAAATACTCGAGGACGGAATCGTAAAAGATGAGAAACAGTTGGAATCCCTCGATATCCCGGGCGGAACAAATAGGGAGATAACGCTCGGAAATCTGCTGCCCGCCGATGCGAGAAGCGATGCAGAATATTTTGTACGCTTCAGCGTGAAACAGAAAACCAATACCGCGTGGGAGAAAGCAGGCTACGAAGTGGCTGCGGAGCAGTTTGAATTGCGCGGCGCCGCACGAAAATCGGCTTACAAGGCCCAGAGTTCCGACAAGCTCAATGTTGTTGCCGACGAGGGGCGTGATATAAAAGTTTCCGGCAAGAATTTCACGGCCGTGTTCTCACGTCAGACGGGCCAGATGGTAGAATATTCGCGCAACGGCAAAGTTCTTCTCGACAGTTTGCGTTTCAATTCGTTCCGCGTGCCTACCGATAACGACCATACCAAGTCGGGAATGTGGGACAACCTGGGTTTGCGCAATTTGAAAGCCGAGGCAGGAACGTGGAAAGTGAATGTAGAAAAAGACGGAAGCGTTACGCTCGGAATTACAACCGTGTACAGAGGCAACGGAACGGTGGAATTTTCAACCGAGATGGAATATCGTGTGCTCAACGACGGAGTTGTTTCGGTTTCGAGCAGTATTGTTCCGTGGCGCAACGGCACTGTGGTGCCCAAGATGGGCTATAGTTTCAGCATGCCCGAAGGCTATGAAAACTACACCTGGTATGGCCGCGGCCCGTGGGACAATTATCGCGACCGCAAGGAATCTTGTTTCCCCGGAGTGTACAACAGCACGGTTTCAAGGCAATGGACGGGCTTCGTGAAGCCGCAGGAAACGGGCAACAAGGAAGAGGTGCGCTACATTGCCCTTACCAATCAGAACGGCGAGGGACTTATGGTGGTTGCCCCCTCACTTATGTCGGCCACGGTGGGACATTGGCGCGCCGAGGACTTATATGTAAACCGCAACAACCGCAAACTCCACCCCTACGAGGTGCCTATGGTGAAAGAGAACATAGTTTGCGTTGACGCCGCCAATCGTGCGCTGGGCAACGGCAGTTGTGGTCCGGACGTTCTCGATAAATACGAATTACGAACTGCGCAAACCACAATGAATTTCATTGTTATGCCGCTCGATTCGGCGCTTTCGGCAGAAAAGCTGGCGGACAAGGCTCGAATTAGTGGCGTGGCGTGCAGCCCGGTGATGATTTCCTCGAAAAGCGGAACGGTGAACATGGAATGCAAAACCAAGGGCGCGAAGATTTACTACAGCACCGACGGAAAGAGATATGCACTTTATCAAAATCCTGTGGCTATGAAAAAAGGCGGCAAGGTATATGCTTACGCCGTGGCCGAGGGATTGGAAAAGAGCATGACTTCGCAGAAAACCGTTTCGGCCGAAGTGGACAAATCGCTATGGAAAGTGGTGAGTTGCAGTAGCGAGGCAAACGACAACGAAAAGGCTTCGAACGCATTGGACGGCGAATATTCTACGATATGGCATTCGCAATACAAACCCGAAGAGTTGCCGTATCCCCACGAAATGGTTGTGGATATGGGCAAGATGTATACCGTGGACGCGTTTGTGTATGTGCCGCGAAACGATATGGACAACGGCTGGGTGAAAGACTATGAAGTGTATTTCAGCAACGACCTCAACAATTGGGGAACGCCCGCGTGTCAAGGCGCGTTTGAAGCCGACAATTCCGAAAAGGTTGTGAAGCTCGCCAAGCCTGTAAACGCCCGTTATTTCCGCTTTGTGGCAAAGTCGGAAGTCTACGGACGCAAGTTTGCATCGGCTGCCGAACTCGACATAATTGCCAAATGATGACATAGCCCTTATGCCGTAAAGATCATAAGGCAGATATTGAAAACAGAAGCGGATTTCGCACGCGCGGAGTCCGCTTTTGTTTTTCGGTTTTCCCCATGTTGGAGAAAGGTAAAAGCATGCCGTTTTTGCGATGTCCGATGTAGTAAAAACTCCGGGCCATGAAATTTAAATTCCGACGCATCTCGTAAAAATTAGATGC
>CAVFYC010000085.1:0-9050 GCA_963626585.1 Christensenellaceae bacterium Phil1
GGCGTCAAGACTGTTTCTTCAAAGCTAAAAGACAAAAGAAAAATGCTTCAAAACAGACGGCAAAGCGTTTCGTTTGAAGCATAAAAAAAGGGGAGTTTCCCACTCCCCTTTCGCGTTATAATGCTACTGCTGTATTCTTATTTGTGAAACAGCTTGATGCGCTGTTCTTCCGAAAGCTTGCAAATCATAAGCTTGCCGTCTTTCTCAGCCACGATATAGCCGTCGAGGCCCTGGACCACCACCTTCTTGTTTTGCGAGCAATGGATAATGCAATTGTTGGTTTCGTACAAATCCACGTCTCCCACAACGGCGTTGCCGTGAACATCGCATTCTATCTGGTTTTTCAGCGCTCCCCACGTGCCAACGTCGCTCCAGTCAAAGGCAGCCTGGCACACGAAAATCTCTTCCGCTTTCTCCATTATGGCATAGTCCACGCTTATCGACTCGAGTTGCTCGTATGTCCTGTCCACGTTTTCGCGCTCTTTCTCAGTGCCGAAGCTTTCCGACAGGTCCTCAAACTTCTTTGCCATTTCGGGCTGGTAAACTCTAAACGCATTTACGATGGTTTGCACGTTCCACATGAATATTCCCGCGTTCCAGAAATAGTTGTTCTTGGCAATGTATTGCTTTGCCAGCTCGAGCGAAGGCTTTTCCTTGAACGAGTCCACACGGAATATGTTCTTGGCGCGCGAAGATGAGTAGCTCAAATCGGCTTCAATGTATCCGTATCCCGTTTCGGGCGCTGTGGGACGAATGCCGAGGGTTACGATCGAATCGGTCTCGGACGTGAAATCCATGCACTCCTTAATCGCCTGCTCAAACGACTTCACGTCTTTCACCACATGGTCGCTCGGCGTAATCACAATGTTTGCGCGCGGATTGCTTTTCTTTATCTTCCAGCTCACATAGGCAATGCAGGGCGCCGTGTTGCGTCGGCAAGGCTCGAGCAATATGTTCTCAACGGGAATATCGGGCAGTTGTTCGTGAACTTGCTCGAAATAGTTTACCGAAGTAACCACCCACGTGTTCTGCTCCGGGCAAATGCCGTGAAAACGGTCGTATGTCATTTGAATCAGCGAGCGTCCCGTGCCGAGCACGTCCAAGAACTGTTTTGGTTTCTCCTCGCTGCTCATAGGCCAGAACCTGCTGCCTACTCCGCCTGCCATTATTACCAGATGGTTGTTGCTGTCCATACAAATTGGTTTAGTCGTTAGAATTGCGTTCTTCCATGTCGCCTTCGATTGTGAGGCGTACCATTGGATTCTTTGCGTTTGTGCGGAGCGTTATAGTCTTTTTGAATTGCCCAGGAAACTTGCCGAGTCCGTTGTAAATCACGTTCACTTTTCCCGTCTTCCCCGGGGCAACGGGTTCTTTTGTATATGTCGAAACGGTGCAGCCGCACGAAGTTACCGCCTGGTTTATTATCAGCGGCATGTTCCCTGTGTTGGTAAATGTGAAAGTGTGGCTTTGCTTGCCAGCGTCGGAATAGAATTTTCCGAAGTCGAAAGATGTGGAATCAAACTTGATGTCTGCAAATTTGTCTTGCGCATGAATTGCTACGCACAACAAACCTGCCACCAAGCACATAATCATTTTTTTCATCTTCTTGGGTCTTTATAGATTGGTGCAAATATACGAAATTATATCGAGCGGCAAAGGTGCAACGCTTGTTTGATGACGTTTGTATGGTTTCTTGCCTTGCAAACTTGATTTTTGTGCAAGAAAAAGGCGCAACACATTGTGCCGCGCCTTTTGTTGTTTCGTTTTAATCTTCCTGATTAGAAGTTGTAGTAGAGACCGAAGTTGAGGTTGTTGCCGTCGAGTTTGAGACCGAAACCGTCCTCGCCCCATGCGCAATTGTTGTCGTCAGCATCTCTGTAACCGAAGAAACCTACGTGGGCAACGAATGAAAGTTTGCTTGTGAGGTCTACCTTTACACCCGGAGTCAAACCAATTTCCCAACCGTTCTGAGAATCGCTTGATTTGCCGTGCTTGGGGGATACTTTGTAGGTCATGAAACCGAAACCGCCATCAACGAAAAGGCTTACTGCGTCGAACTTAGCGAAAGTGTAGCGTGCATAGGGAGCTACTTCTACGCCATTCACCTTTGTTCCGTCTTGGTAATTGTAAGCGTAGCCGATTTTGGTACCGATTGCCCAGTTGTCGCTGAGGTTGTAGCCGATTTCGGGAACGAGACCGAAGGTTGTGTGGTTGTCGTTCCAGTTACGCCAGAAATTAACTTCACCACCTACATACACCTGTGCGCTTGCTGTGAGTGTGATCACTGCTGCTACCAAAGTAAACAAAAACTTCTTCATTTTCTTATTTATTTTTTGTGTTACACATAACCTCGGCTTATGCCTCGGCGTTTCATTTTTGTCGGTGCAAAGGTATATATTTTTCCATACTGCCAAACTTTTGGTAAAAGAAATTTGATGTTGTGGGAATTTATTTTGTACTTCTGTCAAACAATATGCACACTTTTCGGCACAATCAAACCACATCGCTTTCAAAAAGTCAGACTTTCGGAATTTTGATACGCACGTTTTTGCAAGCCTACGGGACGTTCTGAAAACGAGATGCGATGTCGTAAAAACGATGTCAGACATAATTTAAATTCCGACGCATCTAATTTAAATTACATGGCCCGGAGTTTTCGCGATATGCCGTTGTCTTTTTATAGGGATTGTAAGGCGCGGGGTTATAGGCTTTTAGAGATTGATTTGCGCCGTACGAAAGAAATCGCTAACTTTGAATGTTCAAAACAGAACTTGCTGCCGCCCGGCAGCATTGCTTATTAAAGATGATTGACAGGGAAACCATACAGAAAATAATGGACGCAGCCGACATTGTGGAGGTTGTGTCGGAATTCGTAACGCTCCGCCGTGCCGGCGTGAACTATCGCGGGCTTTGTCCGTTTCATGACGAGAAAACTCCGTCGTTCTATGTCTCTCCGGCGCGTGGCATTTGCAAGTGTTTCTCTTGTGGCAAAGGCGGCAACGTGGTTCATTTTCTGATGGAGCACGAACAGATTTCCTATCCCGAGGCTTTGCGTTGGCTTGCCGCCAGATATCATATAGAGATTCGCGAAAAGGAGATGACCGATGAGGAACGCGAGGCCGAAAACATGCGCGAGAGTATGTTTGTGCTCAATGCCTGGGCCGAAAAGTATTTCCAGAATGTGCTCCACAACCATGCCGACGGCATTGCCATAGGCATGCAATATTTTCGCAGCCGTGGTTTTCGCGACGATACCATACGCGAATTCGGGCTCGGCTACTGTCTGAAAGAACGCACGGCCTTTGCCGATGCAGCAAAAGCGAAGGGATTCAAGGAAGAATACATCTTGAAAACCGGACTATGCTACAAGCGCGATGACGGAAGGCTTATCGACAGGTTTTCGGGGCGAGTGATTTTCCCGGTTTATACAGTTGGCGGACGCGTGGTGGCTTTTGGAGGAAGAGTTCTCACAACCGACAAAACCGTTGCGAAGTATGTAAACTCCCCAGAGTCGGAGATATACAACAAACGAAGCGAACTCTACGGAATTTATATAGCCAAGAGATCTATTCAAAAGGAAGACCGTTGCTTTTTGGTGGAAGGCTATACCGATGTCATCTCAATGCATCAGAGCGGCATAAAGAATGTGGTGGCATCGTCGGGCACCTCGCTCACGCAGGGACAGATAAGAATGATACGGCGGTTCACAAAAAACATCACAGTGTTGTATGACGGCGACAAAGCGGGCATCAAAGCTTCTATTCGGGGAATTGACATGCTGCTTGCCGAGGGACTCAATGTGAAAGTGCTGCTTCTTCCCGACGGCGACGACCCCGACAGTTTTGCACGCAAGCACAATGCCGAAGAATACCGTGCCTACATAGACTCCCACCAAACGGATTTCATTCGATTCAAAACAAGTTTGTTTCTCGAAGAAAGCGCTGATGATCCTGTAAAGCGCGCTTCACTTGTGGATAATATCGTTACAAGCATTTCGCTTATCCCCGACAAGATTTTGCGCGCGATGTATGTGAGCGAATGCAGCCGGACTCTCAACACCGACGAGAACCTTCTTGTTGACGCCGTGGCAAGAAAGATACGCGAACACATTGATGCCGAAAACTCCGGCCGCCAAACTGCAGACGAACCTGGAGAAAGCAACACCGAAACCGCAGAGACGGCAAAGGATACGCCCGAAGAGACACATCATTACGGAATCACCGAAAAATACGAGCGCGAACTTGTATGGTATGTGCTGCTTTATGGCGAAAGGCAGCTTGCAGAAGTGAACACCGGCGAAGGCACGAGGCTGATGAACGTGATAGAATTCATTGATTTCTGTTTGAAAAACGACAATCTGAAATTCTCATGCCCCGAATACCAGACTATTCTTGACGAAGCCGCACAGCATTCCAAAGAAGACGGTTTTATTCCGAGCAAATACTTCTTGTTTCACACCAATCAGCAGATAAGCAAAATAGCAGCTGCGTTGGAAAGCGAAAAATATCAGTTGCGCGAAAGCCAAAGAAACACCGTGGAGAAAATAGAAGACAAACTCTACGACGTGGTCCCCGATGCAATCAACCGGTTCAGGATTTCGTATGTAAAGGAAGAGGAAAACCGCGTGCTTGCCGAGATGCAAAAGCCCGAAATAGCTGCCGACGAAGAAAAGCTTACCAATCTTATGCTGCGCTACAACGAACTAAAGAAAATGGAAGTGGCTCTCGACAAAGCTAAAAACAAACGTTGGGACGAATAAACGCCGCCCCGAAACAAAAGCGACAAAGGAAAGAGGTTTCAAGAAAACATTACTCAAAACTCAAAGCCCTGACAAAAACACAAGAATTCCTTCAGAAATCCGCATTTTTATCATAAAAGCCCACGACGCTTTCGTAAGAGAGACAGTCTTGGGCTTTGCTATATCTTAAAGAAACATTCGTACAACTACAACCGTGGCGCACTCCATTTTTTGCGGAGCCATTTTCTCACCGGCCTATCGTAGAAACGCATACACAACCATGCGAGCGCCACACTGCAGAACACGGTGAGTAAGGCCACGGGCCATGTTTCATGCAAAGTGTATTGGCGAGTTTTGATGAGCCAAAGGTAGAAAACATACATTAGCGGATAGTGCACAATGTAGAGAGGGAAAGAAATTTCGCCAAGAAACTGGCAAACCTTGGACGACAAGCGGTCTGTAGTTTTGCCCGATGCGGCCAACCATACGATTGCGGGAAAGATGACCACAATGGTTATCGTTTCAAACACTCCGTTCAAACTCACTCGCTCGCCACCAGCTAAGTAGGGAACGTAAAGCAGAGCAATGAGCACGGCTGCACATATCCAAAAGGCTCCACGCACCTTTACGGGCTTGAATATGCGCGAGAGAAGCAAGCCCAACGTCAGCGGACAAAGCATGCGCAGCGCACCTCCATAAAGGTTGACCGCATCGACCGTCCAGCCTACTCCTATGCTACCATAGCCCGACGCATCTGTTATGGCAAACCACGCAAGACATGTGCTAAGAATGATTGCAACAAGGGCAAGCACACGCGTAGAGAACCGGCGAAGCACAAGGGCATAAACAATGTTGCCAATATATTCAAAGAAGAGCGACCAACAAGGGCCATTGAGCGGAAACATCTCGCCATTGCCGCGTACCTCGCGGGGCATGCCCGGCAAAGCCGGCAGCATGAGCGCGCTGCAAACGAAGGCCAAGAGGGTAAGTCCTATGGTAGAATGGGTATGATCCCAACGCTCCATGCCTGTGGCAAAGAACGACAACGCTCCAATTGCCGCCCCCATCACAACCATCGGGTGCAATCGAATGAGGCGACGGCGAAAGAATTCTCCCATTGTAAGCGTTTTGTTCCAGCGGTCGTCGTAGGCATAGCCGATGACAAATCCGGAAAGAATGAAGAAGAAGTCTACCGCCAAATAACCGTGATTGATAGAGTCTATTATGGGGCTTTGGCTGGCAAATTGAAAGCCTTCGAACACATGATACCACACGACCATCAAGGCGGCAACACCGCGAAGTCCGTCGAGTAAGGCGTAATGGGGTTTTGTATCTATTGGTGGCATCTGTTGAATTAGCCAGAAGCGATTATCGTCGCTTTCGTTGGAGGGTAAACGTCGTTGGATAGTTCTATCAATCCGGAACTTCAAATTATTATTTTACATAGTGTACGTAATCTGGCTTGCGGGGCTTGCGAGGTGCGTCTTTCTCTCTTGAATATCCTATTACGCAATGACCAATTCCCTCGTAGTTTCCTACAACGCCCCACTCTTTTAATGCGTCTTTCCATTCCGGCATGTCGAATATCTCTTTCGCGCGGTGTATCCAGCAACTTCCGAGGCCCAAAGCATGCGCGGCGTTCATAAGATTTCCCATCACGAGCGAACCGTCGTAGAGATAAGTTGGAATATCGCGGTTGGCAAGTACAATCAATACTACCGGCGCGCCATAAAACGGGTCGCTTGTTGTGCCTAATACTTCTGCGTTTATCTTTGAAAGCTTGTCGCGAACCTCCTTGTTGGTTACGGCAATGATTACGGGCGACTGGCTGCCGCGCCCGGTTGGTGCAAACGTTCCCGCTTCAATTATCTTGTCTATCGCATCTTGTGGCGGAATTCTGTCGGGGTCGTAGTTTCTTACGCTCTTGCGTGTTTTAAGAATGTTGACTAATTCGTTTTCCATATCGTGGCTTTTAGTTTTTTTCGTCCAATGCTTCTTCTATTGCCCTTGCGAGTTGGTCGGGACAACTTGTGGGCTTTTGCCTACACAGTATGCCTTTAAGTTTCCTTGATACCTCGCGCGCGTTTCGTCCCTCGCACAAGAGTTCTATGCCGCGCGTGTTGCCGGGACAGCCATTGGTGAAGCGCACATTGTGCAGGGTTTCGGTTTCGTCGATGTCAAAATCTATGAACGTGGAGCACGTTCCGTTTGTTTCAAAAGTCTTGTGCATTGAAATGTATCCTTGTTGGTTTACGCAAAGATACGGATAATAGTTGTGATTTTCGGCATATTGCAGCGTTTTTTGGGCAGAATAACATAACTTTGCACCTATATTAATCCCACTTAAAAGATGAAACGCGTCATTTTATTTGTCTGTGTGTTGGCAAGTATGCTTGTGTTGTCGCAATGCAAGGAGAACAAGAAGACAGAAACAATTGAACCTGAAATCCCGACCGATACAATCCCCACTCCACCCGATTCTACTGTCTACGGAGTTGCTCTCGAAAGCGGAATGAGCACGCTTTGCATCAAGACCAACGCCGGCGACACTCTGACAATGGAGAAAGACGACGAAGAGGGGTACGGAGAATTCTACGGCTACACCCAGGAAGAGGACAGCTTTGCCGTAACAAAGCGCGAGGGGCGCGACGGGCTGGTTGTTGTGAAGGCATATAATCTCTCGCTCCTGAAACGTTTCACCACGAACTTCGCCATTCGCAACGGCCTGCTCGTATTGAACGGCGACACTGTTGGCGTGAAATACATTGACGACGATTCTCTTGTTGTGGAGAAGGCGAAAAACAAGGAGAAGCTCACTCTTTATCCCGCCAGGAAATAAGCAAAGCATAGGCTGCGCCCTCGATTCGGTGCAGACGTTTTACCACCAATCATTTACAACAAATCAGTTTTACCCAAAGATGAAAGCTACAAATCTATTCCTTGCCGTGCTATTTGCCGCCGCATGCGTCATGTTCTCCTGCACCTCCCACAGCCCTGCCCCGACATTCGAGGAAGTCTATCCCCAAGTGCTCAAAATAGTAGACAATCCCAATCTGGCCGACAGCAGCGCGTTCGAGGGCAACGGCATATCAAAGCTCTACGACGCCGCGTGGGAGGAAGACTCCATGCCCATGCGCCTGATAGTCTACGGCAACGGCATGAAAGTGAGCGGCAACAAGGCCGGATACACCTACGCTCCTGCAACCGAGGGCGCATTTGCCATAAGAATCTCAATGTTTATGGACCCTGTGGTAAGTTTCGACTTCAAGACACAGGCAGCTGCCGAAGAGTTTTACAAGGGAATGCTTGAATACGGGCTTGTTGAAGACAAATTCAACTGCGTTTTCGTAACCGACACCAAGCAGAAGCCCGGCATAACCAAGGTTAACGACCTATCAAAATACGGGCGCACCATATGTGTGAGCAAGCCCGCGAAGACTTCCAACGGCTGGTATTCCATCACAATGGGAAACTAATCCCGCAAACACCCGCGCTGCGCCCAGCGTTTCACACAAAAGCCAAAGGGGCAAGCCTATTCGTTGAGTGAATACACCGGCGAGTTGCTTGCCCCGCCCTTTTTCAGCACACCAGTCTCAGTGAAATGCCTAAGCCACTTGAGCGCAGCATTCTGCCTAAGCCCCAGGAGGCTCTCCATTGCGCGGCGGTTGATGTAGCCGTTGGTTGAAAGATACTCCCTTATCTTCTCCAACACCTTTTCTTCGGTATACTTTTTCGACACAGTGGAGAAGTTGGCCCGCTCAAAGCCAACACCCGCTTTCACCTCTTTCAGCAACGAAGCATCGGGGCGGAACTTAATGTTCCTCACTCCGATATGATTGGCGCGTGCCTTAGCCACCGGCAAGCCCTCGGGCAAGTCCAAGTCAACCGACAGCGAAAAATAACCAATCGACGGAATGTAGAAACGATTGCCCTGCGACAGCTCACTGACCATATACTCGCGCAAAGCCGACAGTGCGGCCTCGACATCTCCCTTGGTCAGCGAGCAGGAAGACTGTATGCTCTCTTTAAGTTTCCTCGCCGTCATGGGCGCACCATCGAAGATACGGGCAAAATAACGCTCCTCGCCCGTGCCATCAGAGTTCTTGATGGATTGAATCTCGTACTTAATGCTCATATTACCATAGTTTTTGATATTGCGAAGATAAACAATATCAACCTAATATACGGCAAGATTTGCCGGAAATGCCGTGAAACACGGCAATTCCTCCCATCTCTTTTCCCTTTTGATGCCATCAGTTTGTCTTACTTCGGCCGTTCAACGTGTTTACTTCGGCCGTTCAACGTGCTTACT
>CAVFYC010000086.1:0-9032 GCA_963626585.1 Christensenellaceae bacterium Phil1
GCATCTAATTTTTACGAGATGCGTCGGAATTTAAATTTCATGGCCCGGAGTTTTTCTGCTTTGCGCATATCGTTTTTTTGCATTGCGAAACAGGGCTTCCGGCATGGTTAATCAGGTAAATAAAAAAGTACAAGCCCACACGCTGCGGGCTTGTACTTTTTATTTGTATGGTATGCCTTTAAACGATAGCCTTAGGCGTATTTTCGTTAAAGGGCGATGCCTTCGATGTTGTGCTTGCCGGCCGAAAGTTTCAGCAGATATCTCGTGCCGTCTGCGCTTACGCTAAGTTTTTTCTTGCTGCCGTTCACAGAATATTTGGCATAGTCTTTCGGCAGAAGTATCTGCGCTTTTGTGCCTTTGGGCACAGTGATGCTAACCTTGTAACCGTTTTCGCGGTTTACGTTCAGTTTTATGCTGCCATACTGTGTGGGAACTACAGTCTTTATGTATTTTAGATTTCCGAGCTCCGGTTTTACGCTGAACTCGCGGAACGCCGGTTTCACGGGCGATATGCCCGAAATGTATTGCGACATAACAATAAGCGGACCGCCGCTCCAAGCGTGGTTGTAGCTTCCTCCGTGAAGATCGAACAGTTCCCAGAGAGTTGAAAGCGGACTGTCGATCATTTGTTTATAGCGTTTGAGCATACGATCTATGGCGTCTTGTGTATAACCCATCTCGCAAATTGCCTGCAATACGTAGCGCTCCATATAAGGACTGGCAAATTCTACATTTTTGAACAATTCTCTCAACACAGGATACTGTTCCTTTGTTGCTATGCCCGATATCACAGCCACGGATTGCGTACGGTCGTCGGTTTTGCCGGTATATGATGTGTGGCGGTAGCCGTTCCCGGTCCAGAATTTGCTTCGGAATGTGTTGTCAAGCTTATCTGCGGCATTCTGCGCCCATTTGGCTTCGGCATCTTCGCCTATAAGATCCGCCTGCTTCGCGTAGTTTTTGAGCGTAACCGAATACCAGGCTTGACACAAGGCCTGCATGTCGGCATTGTCGCCCCAGTCGCCCCAATCCCAAGCGCCCGGACGGTATTCAACTAAGCCGTCGTCTTCGATTTTCCACTTGTGCATGTAACGTTTTGCGGCAGGGAATACATATTTAATGGTTGCCGCATCGCCGGTGCCCATATAATAATTCCAGTTGCCCAATCCCATGAACGCCATGGTCTGTTGCGGTAGTTCTTTGTCCCAGTTTCCTGCGGGCACGGGGGCATACATTACGGAATCCGGCTTTTGCCAGTCGGCGAACTCGCGTGCGCATTTGCGTGTCAGCAGGTTTGCGCTCGGCGAAAGCGAATAGAATACTTCCACCATCTCGTTTGAAACGTCGCCTATCCATTGTGCTCTTTCGCGGTCGGGACAGTCCATGTATGTGTCGCGCATGGTGATGTAAAGGGTGCGCTGCGATTTTTTCCAAAGTGAGTTGAGGTCAGAATTGTCGCACTCGAAACTTCCGGCAAATGCGCAGTCGTATCCGGTTTCGCGGTATGCCAGCGAAATTACTTCCACTCCCTCGGGAATTGTGTATATAACTTCGTGGCCGTTCATCCAACCAAGATTTTCGTAGGTCTGTTCTCCGTTTTTCGTGATGTACTCGGCAAACACATTAACTTCGCCGTTGGGCGCGGGAGTTGCGTAGTCGTCGGTGCGGACATCGATTTTCTTTCCCGCAGGTGCGTTCACTTTCAAAACGGGAGCGAACTGGCAGTTATAGGGAAGGGTGCAAATTATTTTGTTTCCGTCGCGGCGTTGCGAGGGATAGGCTTTCACGCCATAGTCTTTCCATTGCGGAATTTCGCGTTTGACGAATTTATTCCAGTCGGAGGCTTCGGGTGTAGTTTCCACGGCTTGTTTCCACGCCGAGTCGTTGAAGTCTGCGGAATACCATTGAGGAATGTCTTTTTGCGCGTTGAATCCGATGCACGACTCGGGGAGTCGCCAGTTTGGTTCCCGTCCTTCGGGTTTGTAGAATGCGGGGTGAATTGTGGTGAGCCAGGAGTTGTCGCTCTCATAGTGCTTTTTGCCCACGGCAAGGTCGAAATAGAGTCCGCCCATCTTGGAATTGCGATGACTGAATCCGTGTTTGCCGTAAAACCATACGAGCACGGCTATGGAGTTGCTGCCTTTTTTCAGATGTTTCAGCTTTAGGTAGTCGATATATGTGTCCTTGGGATTTGGACCACGCTTGAGTTGTCCTTCATAAACCTCGAGTTCGCCGTTTACATAGAGCCAATATTTGCTGTCGGCCGCTATGCGCAGAGTGTTGTCGTTCACATTGCCATCGATGTTGAACGTTTTGCGAAAACAAATCCATTGACTCACAGCGGGAGCCTCGGGAGTGGTGATGATCTTTGCCGCATTTGCATCGGTAAAGGCAAACGTGGCAATCATGGCGATCAGAAATAAGATGCGCTTCATAAACTGTGTTTTTTTCTTTAATGATTATTGTAGCAAAAATAGCAATAAAATTTGAGAGAACGAACAAAATTGAATGCTAAAACCGTAATAGTATATATAATGTCGCAAGTTTTTACAACTGTAAATACATGGGGAAAAAACAAGTCGGCATCTCGTAAAAACTCCGGGCCACCAAATTTAAATTCCGCCGCATCTAATTTAAATTAGATGCGGCGGAGTAAAAACGAAAACAGACATTGTTTTTGCAATGTCTGTTTAATGGAGTGGGAGATGAGGCAATGTTTTGATTTTTAGCAAGAAAACTTGCGTATTGCCTCTATTCTTTATTTCGCTGCGAAATCTTTGTCGAGCAAGGTCTTGCCTTTGGTGTCAACAACCTTGATATTGAGTTTTCCATTATTGGTCTCGCCGGTAATATACGAATTGTTGGAATTGATTATTACGGGGAAATCTGCACCGTCGATGCTGGGAATCCAACTGAAACGGTGATAGTGTGCACAAAGCATCACATCAACTTTTGCATTGCTGAGCGCGGGTAAAAACTTTTCCTTTACTTCGTAGTCGCCGTGCCATGCGTCGGGGGTGTTTGCGGGTGGAACGTGGCAGATAACCACATGATATTTTGCGCGCTTGTATTCCTCGGAATTTACAACCCGTTTTATCCATTCGGCTTGCTCTGTGCGGTAAACGTCATAAGCGTTTGCGCCTGCGTATTCAATGTCATCATCGGGTTTGTCCTCTCCCGAATCGAGAGCAATGAAGAACACCGGCCCTTGCTGCCATGCAAAATAAAGGTTGGGCTGTTGCGGGCAAACGTAGGTGTGGAAATTGGCAGCGCCTGCCCCACGTGTTTCATGATTTCCACGCACATAATAAAAAGGTTGTTCGGAAGCAAACATTTTTATGCTCTCGTCAAGAAAACCGGAAAAGAGCACTTGGTCATCGGGCAGTATGTTAACCATATCACCATTGTATATCACGGCGTCGCGATGCTTGTAGTCGGCAGCTTCGAGCATTTGTTTCATCACATCAATGCGCTGGTGGATATCGTTGAGCACTACAAACGAAGTTTCGGGCTTTGTGCGGTCGTTTGTGGTGAATGTCAGCGGTGCTTTGCCGAATACATCTGTGGCGGCAACGTATCCCCAAACAATGTGCCAGCCTTCGCGTTTGAGCACTTCCTGTGAATAAATGCGGTAGCGGTATTTTGTGCCCGGCTTCAAGCCCGTAATTCTTACGGCGTGTACAGTTCCGATGCGCTTTATGCCTATATGGCTGTCATAATATTTGGGGCGTTCCTGAGAATAGAAGTTGGATTTGTCGTCAGGAGCGATTTCCACCCAACCATTCGAGGCATTGTTTGTTGTCCAAACAATGGTGGCTTCGGTTTCGTAGACATTTTGCAAATAAGGTCCGTGGAGGATTTGAATGCCATCGGCAAACGTTGCAACCGGAAGCATCATCAGCAACACGGCAGCAAACAAAAGAATCGTTTTTCTGTTCATATTTCTGTTTTTATGATTTTTCTTCAGAATTTAGTCGGTATTTATCGTAAACTTCTACAAATGTAGCGATTTATACTCTAATATCTCGTTTACAACAAGCCCGAAGCGCTTAATTGAAACGAAAAAAGTTCCCGATCTCACAAATGAAATCGGGAACAATACTGTATAGCTAAATTTTCTGTCGCTTTTTATTTGCGGCGGGTCGTTGTTTTTTTGTTCTTGCTCAGGTCAAGAATGCGGATATTGCGGAAACGAACGCCCGGGCCATGACCGCAGAAACTTACGTAGCCGTCTTTGTTGAACAAACCCGGGTGGTTTTTGTGGTCAACGGTATAAGGATTTTTCTTCTCGCCGTTGGGAGCCACATTATGTCCCTGGCAAGCCTCGCGGATATTGCAGTCGGTAACAACTTCTCCGTTGACGGTTACAATGATACGGTCGCCCACGGCACGAATCTCCTGGGTGTTCCAAGTTCCGAGCTTACCGAATTTCACATGTTTGGGCACGCATATACCGTAAACCGAGCCGTGCTGCTGATAAGGCTGGAGACCTGCATAGATCGGGTCGTCGTGGTCAAGAATCTGGATTTCCATTCCATCGTAAGCCGCGTCAGAACCAATGTTGGTGCGAATGCCCACGCCGTTGTTCACTCCCGGAGTTTCGAAACAGAATTCAAAACGATAAACAAAGTCGCTGTATTTTTTCTTGGTGTAAAGATTTCCGCTGCCGCCGTAGTGAGCAGTTACGTAAATAGTTCCTTTGTCGGGAGTATAGCCCGTGGTGTTTCCTTGCCACTTATCAAGGGAATGTCCGTCAAACAGAAGTTCAAAACCGGCCTTCTTTTCTTCGTCCGACAAGGTATATACGGGAGTTGCCGGCAGGAGATTGGCATTATAATTACGCAAGGTAGTAGTGCCTTTTGAGGAAACAATTTCCATATTACCGGATATAGTAGACTTTTCAGTGCCTGCAATTTCCTTGAACACGGCATTTGTGGCAATCTTTTCGCCGTTTGATTCGATAAACAAGCGGTCGTCAACCAAATTTACCTTCAATGTGTTGAATTCTCCTTCGGGATTAACTGAATAAGTCTTCTTGGTGCCGATAATTTCAAGGCCTTTGGCAGAAAGACGGGCTACGGGCAACGAACGCAATACCACGGTAGCTTCACCATCTGTCTTCCAGTCGAGAACATATGCGATGTTTTCCTGATTCTTAGCGAACGAATGTTTTTCACCTTGCGCAAAATCCTTGAGGTTGGCGTTGATAGTGAAACCATTTCCGTCTTTGTGTTTGCCGAGAGTCTCTGTAATTTCGTCAACAGCATAGCCCGCATCGGCGTTTCCTGAATTCTTCTTTTCAAGAGCAATTTCCTTTGCCTTGTTAAGCAACTTCACAACTTCGTCGCCTACGTTGAGTTCATCGTTGTGGCTCACAATTGTTTTTGCAGCGTATGCCGCGTTGTTGCTATAGGTTGCATTGTTCATTTTGTCTGCTACAACAGCCAGGGGCTGCAATTCGTGGATAGAACCAAGGTCGCTAATCAAGCGGGTAACTGTTTTCTCAGCCGGGTTGCAGTCTAAAGCATTGAGGAGATGCTGGTATTTTTTAACCTTGTTGCTTATGTTTTTGTCTACAAGGGTTATGTAACGCGAGATAGTCTGTTCCTTATAAGTAGGATACTGTTTCGCGACGTTCAAAAGCACCGGAATTACTTCGGGATTGTTTACGAGAAGCATTGCCTTTATTGCAGATTCCGAAGTAGCGGAATTTGTGAGAGCTTTCTGCAAGTCTGTGAGCGCTTCGCTTGTTCCCGATTGTGCGAGAAGGGTGTAGTAATATTCGGGGTGCTTGCTGTTTTTGATATAGTTTGCTGCTGCCGAATATTGTTCCGATGCGCTTTGTGCCACGAGGGAGTTGCAGAGAGCTTTCTGCAGTTTCTCTGTTGCAGAACCGGAACTCTTTTCGAGCAGAGCCGCGATGTTTCCGGAGTAGTTGCTTGCCGAAGCTGCTACGCCTGCTATTGCGTCATAAGCGGCGGCACTTACGTTTGCGTCAGACGAACCTGTGAGTTTTTCCACTTCGTTGTAAGCGGAATGTATATGACGTTGTCCGGCGATTTTCAGAGCTGGTACGAGCGAAGCGGCATCTTTTCCGTTTTTGAGCACATTTAATATGCCCGATGTGATGTCTCCGTTGAACGCCAGCAGTTGTTTTGACGCATAGCTGCCGTTCTTTTTGTCGAGTTGTGCCACGAGAGTTTCAAGAGCTTTGGGCGTGCCGATTTTTGCAAGGGCTTCCATGCCGGCGCATGAGAGGGCGGAGTCGGTCGAAGCCACGGCGTTCACCATTACTGCCTCCTGGGCTGTAGCATGATTGTTGCCGAGCCATTTCACTACGTCGGTTTTTGTCGGAGTAGCGAGTTTGCCATAAGCCGAAGCCACTGTGGAATAAATATCTTTGCCTGCGTATTCCGCTGCATTGAGAAGCGCGGTATTGCGATACTCAATATTTTTATCCTTCAAGGCATTAACCACTTCTTTTGCGGCTTTGTTGCCCGAAGATTTGAGAAGCAGACGAAGACCTGCGCAACGGGTTGCAGAATTCTGGGCTTTAACGAGAGCCTTGGCTGCCTTGGCAACAGTGTTGTTGTCGCTGCGGTCAAGAATCTTGATGTAGGCGTCGAGGGCATGGGTTGTTTCGGGAGCGAAGCTCGTGGATTTTGCAGCGCTCTCGAGAACTTTCAAAGACTTCTCGCTGCCAACGGCTGCCATTGCGTCGTAAACTGCGATGAGTGTCTTGTTGTCTGCGCCTTTCACCCACGAAACGAGTTGGTCTTCTGCGCCTTTCAACTTGCGTGCCTCCACGATTTTTGCAAGTGAGTAATGGGGCACTTTTGTTGCGGTTTTAACCACGTTGAGTGCCTCGTTGTCAACGCCGGGAAGGGTTTCTATTGCTGCGAGTGCGGGAATGCTCAGTTTCTCGTCGTTCAAATATTTTGCGAAAAGGGCGAAATCTTCGGCATTAGCCACACGGCGCAACTGGTTCAAGAGGAAAGTCTTGTTGGTTGCGTCGCTGCATTTGTCAATTGCCTTGATGAGGCCGCTTCTTACGCCGGCGCGACATTTCTCGCCGTCTTTTGAGGCCGCATAATCGGTGATGCCGCTAAGGGCGTACTCAAAAACGGAATTCTTTATGTCTTTGCCTGCGGGTTTCAGGTTGCCGGCTATCATGCATACGCCTTCTTCGCCGGTCGAAGCCATCTCGCCGATTACCTGATTGAATGTCTTGAGATTTTTGGCAGGGAGCTGCGCAAGTCCGTCGGCTATAATTGTTGAAGCCACGCGGTTGCGGCTGTCGGTCTGTGCAAACGTTGCGGTGAAGCACAGCACAGCTATCAATAATAATGATATAAATTTTTTCATTTCCTTGTCGGTTTGGTTGATATTTGTTCTTACTTCATCGATTACAGATGCCATTCGCCTCTCATGGGCTGATAGATCATTGCCGTTGCGTCGGGATCGCCGGTGAATGTGCCTGTTGCGGGATCGTAGTTAAGCACTTTGCGGTTTAGGCGCAATGCTATCGCTGCCATGTTCACCAACGTACAACTGCGGTGCCCGTTTATTTCGTTTAGAGCAAACTTCTGGCGTGTGCGTATGCACTCTATAAAATTGGTGCGCTGTGGTTCGGGGTCGGGCATCTCGGCTATTTTGTTCATCACGTCGGGAATTGTGCATTCAAAGCCTTTGTAGACTTTTCCCTTGGGACCTTCGATATACGGGGTTTTGCCGGGGGATTCATAGCCTTCGCCTTCGAGCACAATCTGACAGCCGTCGGCGTAAGTATAAGTTATCTTGTGCCAAATTCCAACTGCGTCAGGGTGCTGTTGCGGGGCATCTACTTCAATCTTTATCGGTGATTCGTCGTCTTTGTCGAGGAGGTATTGCACCGGGTCGAGATAGTGTTGTCCCATGTCGGTAAGTCCGCCGCCGTCGTAGTCCCAATATCCGCGGAATGTCTGATGTGTGCGGTGCAGGTTGTAGGGTTTGTAGGGCGCAGGGCCGAGCCACATGTCATAATCCAGGCGCGAGGGCACCTGTTCTGGCTCAAGGTTTTCTTTTCCTACCCAGAAGAATTTCCATGTAAAGCCTGTGGTTCCCGAAACGGTGAATTTCAGCGGCCAGCCAAGCAATCCGCTTTTCACGAGTTTCTTCAGCGGGCTTACTGTTGTGCCGAGTCCGTAGAATGTGTCGGTGAAGCGGAACCAGGTGTTGAGTCTGAAAATTCTGTTGTATCTTTTCACGGCTTCTATAACGGCGCGACCTTCGCCGATGGTGCGTGTCATAGGTTTCTCACACCATATATCCTTGCCGGCTCTTGCTGCTTCGATTGCCATAAGCGCGTGCCAATGGGGTGGGGTTGCTATGTGCACCACGTCAACGCTGGGATCTTTCACGAGATCGCGAAAATCGTGATAGGTCTTGCAATCCTCGTTGAATTTCTTTTTTGCCGAAGTTTTGGCAATGTTCAGATGCTCGCTGTCAACGTCGCAAAGAGCCACGAGACGGCAGTATTTGTCGCTTGTAAAGTGGTATGACGAACGGCCGATGCCGCCTACGCCGATTATACCCTTTGTCAACTGATCGCTCGGGGCAACATAGCCGTTGCCGCCCAACACACTGCGCGGAACTATGGAGAAAAGTCCTATTCCGCCAACTGTTTTCAAGAAATTTCTTCTGTTTGTCTTCATACTAATCGATGATAAACTTATGCTTATGACGCAAAATTACACATTTATAACAACAAAAAGCATTAGGGAACACTCCAAAAGCAAAAGATTGCGAAAAAGTTTTGCTTTTTCTTGACATTTTTTGCGGTGTGTGCCGTAATTTCAAACATAAATGCCGTTTTGTACGTTTTTTGCGCTTTCTTGTCAATCTTTTGGCAGACGTTGTCCGGAGTTTGTCTGACGTGGTAAAAAACTCTCGGGATATGCAAAAAACAGCAACGCATCTCGTGTTTTACGAGATGCGATGTAGTGAAAAACTCCGCCGCATCTAATTTTTACGAGATGCGTCGGAATTTAAAT
>CAVFYC010000087.1:0-3906 GCA_963626585.1 Christensenellaceae bacterium Phil1
TGTAATTTAAATTAGATGCGTCGGAATTTAAATTATGTCTGACCTCGTAAAAACGTATTCTACATTGCTTTTTCAGCGCTTGCAGGATATGCCGTTTTTCACTAATTTTGCTATGTAAATCATGGCTTATCATCATACGTAATGACTGAACCCTATCCCGATACACTGCTCAAAATTCTTGAGAAACGGCGTTCCATAAGGAAATATACCGACAAGCCGCTTACGCAGCAGCAAGTTGTGGAACTGATGAAGGCTGCACTTTATGCGCCGTCTTCAAGAAACCGCCAACCGTTGCAATATATTTTGGTTGACAACAAAGACGATTTGTCGCGTTTGTCGGAATGCAAGGCCTCGGGAGCGCAGCCAATAGCCGGAGCAGCCATTGCCATTGTTGTGGCAGCCGACCCCGAGAGGTCGGACGTGTGGATAGAAGACGCTTCAATAGCTTCAACCTTTCTGTTGCTGCAAGCCGAAGCGTTGGGACTGGGCGCTTGTTGGATACAAGTGAGAAACCGTTTTTTTGAAGACGACACATCGGCAGCCGAAATAGTGAGAAGCATCTTGGGAATACCCCAAAATCTGGAAATACTGTCGATTGTTGCCGTCGGCAACAAAGACAGCGTGAAGCCTGCCCATGATGAGAGCGAACTTAAATGGGAAAAGGTTCACATAGACAAATATTAATTCTTACGCAATGCAAACAGAGAAAAACTTTTTCATGGTCGGTGCGGGCAATGTGGCTTGGCATCTGTCGCAAGCCCTGAAACATGCCGGCTATATGCCTGTCGGAGTATACAGCAAGCATTTGGCGAATGCCGAAGAACTTGCACGTCTGCTCAATTGCGAAGCCTATGATGACCTTGCCAAAGTTTCGTGCCCCGCTACCCTATTCTTTTTTTCCATAAAAGACGATGCAATTGCCGATGCGGCAGCCGCGCTTTCGGACAAATACAAGGGAAAACTCTTTATACACACGGCAGGCAGCGTAGCAGCGGAGGTGTTTAAAGGGAAATCAGACAAATTTGGTGTGATATACCCGCTGCAGTCGTTCAGCAAGGCACGAAATTTGAACTTCCGCGAAGTACCTATATATATAGAGGGCAATGATTCCAAAACCGAACGGAGAATTTTTGAAATTGCGGCAGAATTGTCGGATTATCCCGTAAAGGTTCTGGATTCCGAGCACCGCAAACGCATGCATCTTGCAGCAGTTTTTGCGTCCAACTTTGCAAATCATTGCTATGCCTGTGCTGAAAATCTGCTTAAAGACTCCGGCGTGGACTTCAGCGCACTCCTGCCCCTCATAAACGAGACATGCAAGAAAGTAAACGAGATGCCGCCGCAAAAAGCACAGACAGGTCCCGCCGTGAGATACGACAGAAAAATAATGGAAATGCAGGAAAAAATGCTCAACGGCAATATGCTCGCCATTTACCGCGATATGAGCAAAAGTATTCACGACACAGCCGTAAAGGCATCAGACAACGAGAAAAACAAACAGACTATATGATAAACTACGACCTGAAAAAAATAAAAGCCATGGTATTCGACGTTGACGGGGTGCTTAGCAGGCAAACCATAAACCTCGATGCATCGGGCGAGCCGGCAAGAACGGTAAACACCAAAGACGGATACGCGCTGCAATATGCCGTGAAGCAAGGACTGAAACTCGCAATAATCACCGGCGCACGCACCGAAGCAATAAAAGTAAGGTACAACAAACTCGGCATAACCGACATATATCTTGCGGCAAAGGTAAAAATCGACATTTTCAACGAATGGATGCGCGCAAACAACCTTACGCCCGAAGAAATAATATATATGGGCGACGATATTCCCGACTTTGAAATAATGAATGTCGTAGGCTGTCCCTGCTGCCCCTGTGATGCGGTGGTTGAAATAAAGGAAATTTCAAAATACATATCCTCCTATGCCGGCGGCGAAGGATGTGTGCGCGACGTGGTGGAGACTGTTATGCGCGCCCAAGGCAAGTGGTTGTTTGATAAAAAAGCTTTTGGATGGTAACTCCCTTTGAAAATCTAAGAAAATACTCGGTGATACTCGCAAGCGGCTCGCCCCGACGCCGGGAACTGCTCTCGTCAATAGGACTTGAATACAAAGTGAGAATTATCGAGGGCATAAACGAAGAATATCCCGCAAACTTGAACGCAGAAGAGGTGCCGCAATTTATCTCCCGCGAAAAAGCACAGGCTTATAGGGCCACGATGGGAAAAAACGAGTTGATAATAACCGCAGATACCGTTGTGGCGCTCGACAATAAGATATTGGGAAAACCACACGACAAAGACGAAGCCGTGGAAATGCTGCAATTTCTCTCGGGAAGGACCCACCAGGTGATTACAGGCGTTACGCTGATGACGGAAACGCGTGAAGAAACTTTTGCAACTACAAGTAATGTAACGGTAGCCAAACTCCTTGACAACGAAATAGAATATTATATCGAGAAATACCAACCTTACGACAAAGCCGGGGCATATGGCATTCAGGAATGGATAGGCATGATAGGCGTTACGGGAATCGAGGGAAGTTTCTTCAATGTAATGGGATTGCCGGTGCAGAGGCTGTACACATTGCTCAAGACTTTTTGATACCGCCGACAATTAACAGCAAAACGTTATTTTACTTTCGTATTTTTCAGACGGATAAAAATGATTAACTTTGCGTTCACAAAAAGCGTATTCAAAGAAAAAGATGACTGATATCTTCATAGCAGGTCCTTGTGTGATAGAAAACGAAGCCGTTACCGAAGCCGTTGCCACCGAGTTGGTGAGACTCAACAAACTCTTCGGCATCGACATTATATTCAAAAGCTCCTTCGACAAAGCAAACCGCACCTCGTTGCACTCATACCGCGGCCCGGGATTGGAAAAAGGCTTGGAAATACTTGCCGGAGTGAAAGAAAAATACGGACTCCGCGTGTTAACAGACATTCATGAGAGCTGGCAAGCCGAACCTGTGGGGAAAATCGTAGACGTAATACAGATACCTGCTTTTCTTTGCCGTCAAACTGACCTTATTGTTGCTGCGGCAAGAACCGGCAAGGTAGTAAATATCAAAAAGGCCCAATTTCTTTCGGGTAACGACATGAAATATCCTTACGAGAAAGCCAAGGAAGCCGGCGCCAAGGAAATATGGCTCACGGAGCGCGGCAACTCTTTCGGATATAATAACCTCGTGGTAGATTTTCGCAATATCCCATACATGAAACAAATCTCGCCGAACGTAATTATGGATTGCACGCATTCCGTACAACGCCCCGGGGCTGCAGAAGGTAAAACCGGCGGTAATCGAGAGTTTATACCGATGATGGCAATGGCGGCAAAAGCTTTTGGAGCAAACGGATATTTCTTCGAAGTACACCCCGAGCCGGAAAAAGGTTTGAGCGATGCAACCAATATGCTTGCCCTAAAAGATTTGGAGACGGTTTTGGCTGCTATTCTAAAACAATAAAACAGAATTGGAATTGATGTTGGACAAAAAATGTATTGAAATTGCGGCACAATGTCTGCGCGATGAAGCCCAGGCAATACTTGACCAAATAGAAAATCTTGACAGGAATTTCGAACAGGCGGTCAGCCTTATTCTCGCATGCAAGGGAAAATTGATTGTAACCGGTGTGGGCAAAAGCGGACACATTGGCGCAAAGATTTCAGCTACGCTTTCAAGTACAGGCACGCCAAGTTTTTATATGAATCCCCTTGATGCCTATCATGGAGACTTGGGAGGGTGTGGCAGTGAAGATATTATTCTTGCGATCTCGAATAGCGGGCAGACTGACGAACTTCTAAGAATTCTTCCGTACTTTCACGAAAAAAAGATTCCAATCATTGGCATAAGCAATAACCCGCAATCTCTTCTCGCGCAAAACTCAGCGGTGCATATCAC
>CAVFYC010000087.1:4189-8927 GCA_963626585.1 Christensenellaceae bacterium Phil1
ATTACCGATGGGGACAATAAAGTTGAAGGAATTATTACCGACGGAGATGTAAGGCGTGCCATGGAATGTTCGCAAAACAAGTTCTTTACTCTGTCTGTCGGCGATGTAATGACAAAATCTCCAATAACAATAAGCCCGGATACAAAAATAACTACAGTTGAAAAGATAATGCAGGAAAAGAAAATCCATGCCGTTCTTGTGGTAGATGAGTCTAAGAAACTAATAGGGATTGTAGATTCTTTCCGAACAATGATTTAATATAGAGGCAAAGGTGAAAAACTTTTTATTACTCCTTTTTGTTTCCGCAATATTTAACATTGTTTTCGCGCAAACCAATGTGCGTTCCGACTCATTGATTACCCGCTATATAAAAAGCCAAAACATCAATATTTCAAACAACAACAGTCTTGTTCTTCTGACTTCAGGTAAAGAGAAGTTCAAAGATATGTTCGTTGCGATCAAAGAGGCCAAGCATTCTGTTCACCTTGAATACTTCAATTTTCGGAACGATTCCATCGCCGGGGCGTTGTTTGATTTATTAAAGGGAAAAGTAAGTCAAGGGGTTGAGGTGCGTGTTTTATACGATGCATTTGGAAACGCCTCAAACAATAAGCCAATCAAAAAAGACGAATTAGAATCTCTGCGCAAAGATGGTCTTGAAATTTACGAATACTATCCCATGCGTTTTCCTTGGCTTGATTACGCTCTGCATCGCGACCACCGCAAAATTGTTGTTATAGACGGAAAGATAGCATATACCGGTGGAATGAACGTTGCCGACTACTATATAAATGGAACACCGCAAGTAGGTAATTGGCGAGACATGCACATGAGAGTAGAAGGCGACGTAGTAAACGATTTGCAGAATATCTTTCTTAGGATATGGAACAAAACCGCCAATCAAAACATTGGCGGCAACGAATACTACCCTAAGGCAATCACGCAAAACGACAAGGAAATATCCAACTTAAAAAAGGATTCCTGCGTAAACAATGGAGAAAAAACAATCGCGGTTGTAAATCGGGAGCCACGCCGAAGTCCCAAAATTGTACGCGAGACATTTCTTCATGCAATAAACTTTGCCCAAAACAACATTGAAATCGTAAACCCCTATTTCACTTTGAACCGAAAACTTCGCAAGGCGTTGCGCAAGGCGTTGAAACGTGGCGTGGATTTGGAGATTATGGTTTCGGAAAACAGCGATATTCCTATCACTCCGAGGGTCGTGGATTACAACGTGCGCAAATTACAGAAAAAAGGGGCGCGTGTTTATTATTACAAAGGCGGATTTCATCATTCCAAAATTATGACAGTCGATGGTTTGTTCAGCTATCTTGGCTCGGCGAATCTTAATGCGAGAAGTTTGTCGTATGATTTTGAATGTAATCTTTTGGTTGTAGATCAATGCACAACGGCTGAATTACATTCCATTTTCGAAAAAGACAAACACGAGAACTGCGTGCCTTTAACTGATGACTATTGGCATAACCAACGTTCTGGCTGGAAAAATTTCCAAGGTTGGTTTTTCCATTTCCTCGAACCTTTCTTGTAAAAACAGCAACGATATGAACTTGAATCAGATTAAACATATAATAATCGTTGACACAGAAGCTTTCAACGAAGTGGCGTTTGACATTATCGTAAACTTCGAACGTATGCTCAACCGTCAAATACCAAACGTTGACATGGGCAGATGGTTGTACGCCGCTGCTTGCGACGGAAAATTTCCAACAAATTCAGGACCTATAAATGCCATTTTCCTAAAAAAACAAAGGGAGAAAAGTTTTACCAATTTGAATTTCAATTGTGTCTCCGCAGACAACACTCCGGATTCTTTCGACATTGACGGACTTAAATTCTACGTAAAATTTGAGGAATACAACGGAAGTGCAGACCACGCGCTGATAGAAACCATTGAAAAGGTTTTTGCCACATATGAAAATGTTGAAAACCTTGTGTGCGTGCCCGGCGAAGACATTGCCCAATATACAGCGCGAATTCTATCTGAAAACTCAAAGGTAAATTCCACTGTCCTGACGCAGGAAACCCTGCGTGGCGGAGGTTTCTCGCAGGAATTTCTGAGTTGTTCCATAAGTTATGCCTTGGGGGTTACCGACAAAGAAATCGAAAGCAACGGTACGCCTGTTGAGGCCGAAATATAAACCGAAAATACAAATCAAAAATAAATCAATCATGGGAAAAGTTTTAGTTATCGGAGCTGGTGGCGTAGCCACAGTGGCTATCCACAAATTGGCAATGAATCCCGATGTTTTCACCGACGTGATGATTGCGAGCCGCACCAAATCAAAATGCGACGCAATCGTAAAGTCTATCAAAGGCTGCAACTTTCAGACGGCGCAAATCGATGCAGACGACGAAGAGGCTTTGACAAAATTGATGGAAGAGTACAAGCCCGAAATTGTGATGAACCTTGCACTACCCTATCAGGACCTCACAATCATGAATGCATGCTTGCGTGCAGGAGCAAGCTATCTTGACACAGCCAATTACGAGCCAATTGACGAAGCTCACTTTGAATACAGTTGGCAATGGGCATATCGCGACCGTTTTGAAAAGGCCGGTTTAACCGCAATACTCGGCTGCGGTTTCGACCCGGGAGTTACAAGTATCTTTACAGCCTATGCAGCAAAGCATGTGTTCGACGAAATTCATTATCTCGACATTGTTGACTGCAATGCAGGCAACCACCACAAGGCTTTCGCCACAAATTTCAACCCGGAAATCAACATTCGCGAAATCACACAGAAAGGTCTTTATTGGGAAGACGGAAAATGGATTGAGACCGAGCCTCTGGAAATTCACAAAACGCTGAACTATCCAAACATCGGCCCAAAAGAAAGCTATTTGCTCCATCATGAAGAACTCGAAAGTCTGGTGAAGAACTACCCCACTATCAAGCGCGGAAGATTCTGGATGACTTTCGGACAAGAATATCTCACCCATTTGCGCGTGATTCAGGATATAGGCATGGCATCGATAGTTCCAATCAATTATAACGGGCAGGAAATCGTGCCTTTGCAGTTCCTCAAAGCCGTGCTTCCCAATCCGCAGGATTTGGGCGCAAACTACGACGGCGAAACATCTATCGGCTGCCGAATCAAAGGCATCAAAGACGGAAAAGAGCATACATATTATATATATAACAACTGCTCTCATCAAGCCGCATACAACGAAACAGGCATGCAAGGCGTATCCTACACCACCGGAGTGCCCGCAATGATTGGCGCAATGATGTTCCTGAAAGGAATATGGAAGCGTCCGGGCGTTTGGAACGTCGAAGAATTCGATCCCGATCCATTTATGGAGCAACTCAACAAACAAGGATTGCCATGGCATGAACTTAAAGACGTAGATCTCGAATTCTGATAAAAATCAGGACCTAAAAAATTCAAGGCCCGACAGATATCAACATTTGTCGGGCCTATTTTTTGCCCCACCCAATAGAGTTAGTTTTCCCAGTCAGATAAGCCCCAAAAACAACAAGGCATCTCGCAAAAACTCCGGGCCATGAAATTTAAATTCCAAGGCATCTCGTTTAAATTAGATGCCTTGGAATTTTTAGCATATCCGACACAAGATTTTTATTGTACCACCATACGGATTCCTTATACTACTGCCAAATGTAGTGGGTTGATAACCATTTCTTTCATCACGCGGCCACCCTTTACCCTTGTGGAGGGATGATGAAGTTTGTATGTAGGAGCAATCTCACGAATTGCCTCATAAATGTTTTCCGGAATGGAATTGATAGCTTGCAGTATGATTATGTCTGGAGCAAAACACTTTACCTCGTCTACAAATATTTCTAATTCTCCATTCTCAAAATACTTTCGATCTTTACCCCCAGACTTGCTTTTTCTACCCATGGTAACAAAATTGTGAATATTGGTGAACACTATGAAACTTGCTATTAAAGCAACATCGTCCGCAGTGAACTTATTCAGATTTCTGTAAGCAGTTATATTTTCATCTACCAAACTCCACATATCCTTGAATTTGTTATCACTCTCTTTCAGAAGATACAATGCCGTCATATAAGTTCCCGACAGGTGGGCGTTATATTTGTTCGTTTTATGTACGCAGGCTTTTTTCTTCGTCTCAAAAGTGTGAAAATAATTTATGCCGTCATTGGGGTTCCCTTCTTCATCAACACATTCGTCGCTGCCAATGTCAGAACCAACTATCAAGATTTTTGGGTAGCCATTTTTTCCATAATTTTCTCCGACAAATGGCATTCCAATAAAACGTTTGTAGACATTATGCCTTTTTCCCGTATTTTTCAAGAGTCCTGTCTTTTTATCAAAACCGGTCTTTTCTGACAGTCCATCGACAAGAATCTTCTGTAAATTCTCCTTCAACTTGTCTTGTAACTCATTGTGCTGTTTGTTATTCATGATTTGTAATTCATTTAAAGATTAAACTTACCAAGTTTTATTTGGGTTTTTATATTTTTTGTTCGCAATCACAAACTTACTGGCTATTTTTTGAAACAACCGTATTTTCTCTCGAAGTTTTCTATAACAAGTTTGAAGTATTCTGTCAGAAACGATATTCCTCTATCCCTTGTTGTAACAGAAACTCCATAGATTGTCAGCTATTCCACCGATGATACAACCAACAGAAGCAATGCGCATGGCAGAACTATTGCCGCAAGAATTGTATAAGGAGTCGGTGTTTTGTTTTCCGAAGAAATTGTCCACCTCTTGTTAATAGGTGG
>CAVFYC010000088.1:0-8794 GCA_963626585.1 Christensenellaceae bacterium Phil1
CGTTTTTACGAGGTCAGACATAATTTAAATTCCGACGCATCTAATTTAAATTACATGGCCCGGAGTTTTTACGACAACGCATGTAGTTTTTTCGGCCACAAAATGCGCTTTGCAAAAGTTTTTTCACGAATGCCCCACACGGGGTCATGCGCTCATATTTTTTGCTTAACTTTGTAGTCGCAACCACCAATTGCAAGCAATGAAGTTCAGAACCGAAGTTGAATCATACACCAGCGGTTTCACCCTTGGACCGGGAGACGGAATCGTGCTGTTGGGCTCATGTTTTTCCGATGAAATAGGGAAAAAGTTGCATGAAGACAAATTCAATTGCTCGATAAATCCGTTTGGAGTCTTATACAATCCCGCCTCAATACTTCATGCCTTGCAAATGCTGGCACATGCAGCCAACGGCAACGAGACAGTGAACGATGATTTCGTGCGGAAATATTTTTTTCAAAGCCACGGACATTGGTTGAGTTGGTTGCATTCCTCGGCTTTTGCGTCAGACAATCTTTGTGATTTCATCGAGACAATACGGCAAGGCATGGCCAGTGCGGCAGAATGCCTAAGCAAGGCAAAGATGTTGGTCGTTACGTTTGGGACAAACCGCGCCTATCTGCGCCAAACGGAGGGGGAGGAATTTGTAGTGGCAAACTGCCACAAACAACCCGCCAAGGAATTCATGACAACCGACATTGATCCGATGACAATCAAGGAAGAATACGTGAACATCATTGATATTCTTACGGAAATCAATCCCGATTTGCACATACTCTTCACCGTAAGCCCTTACAGGTATACAAAATACGGGCTTCATGGGTCGAATCTCAGCAAGGCCGCATTGCTTTTGGCTGAAGACAGCATAATAAAATCCCGCCCGCGAGTTTGTCAGTATTTCCCCTCGTTTGAAATACTCAACGACGAATTGCGCGACTATCGTTTCTATGCCGAAGATATGGTTCACCCCTCGGCGCAAGCAGTAAACTATATATACGAAAAAGTGAAAGCCACCCTGTTCGCCGATGAAGCCAAACGTTTTGCAGCAGAATGGGAGCCGATAAAAAAAACACTGCAACACCGCCCGCTGTTTCCCGATAGCGAAGATTATAAATCGCTAATGCTCAAAACAAGAGAGCATCTCGTTAAACTGAAAAGCCAATACCCGGGTGTGGACTTCGAACATGAGTTGAATTTGACAGAACAAAATATATCACAACAAGCATAACAGGAAAATGAAATACAAGATTGAAGAAATTGTAACACTTACCGGCGCCCACCGCTACGGACATGCCGCAACGGAAGTGGAATGGCTTTTGACCGACAGCCGATCTCTCGTTTATCCGGAGAGCTCGTTGTTTTTCGCAATAAAGACAACGTCGGGCGACGGGCATGATTTCATACCTGAACTATACCAGCGAGGAGTTCGCAACTTTGTTGTTACCACACTTCCTCCCGGTTATGAACAAATGTATGCGGGAGCAAATTTCCTGCAAGTGCCTTCGGCTCTTAAAGCTTTGCAACGTCTTGCCGAACGCCACAGAGAACAATACAACATTCCCGTAATAGGAATAACCGGCAGCAATGGAAAAACAATGGTAAAGGAATGGCTTAACCAATTGCTCTCACCTATTGCAAAAGTTACCCGTTCGCCGCGCAGCTACAACTCACAAATCGGGGTTCCTATGTCGGTGTGGTATTTGAACGAACAGACACAAATCGGAATATTTGAGGCGGGGATTTCACAGCCCGGCGAAATGGAAGCACTGCGGGACATCATACAGCCCACGATAGGCGTTATGGTGAGTTTGGGAAGCGCCCACCAAAAGAATTTCCGCAACATGGAAGAAAAATGCCGCGAGAAGCTACGACTTTTCAAGGACTGCGAAATTCTTGTGTTCTGTTCCGACGACGAGACAATTGTCCGAAACATAACTTTGGGCAAGATCGCGCACAAACTGCTTTATTGGTCAAAAACTAATAGGGAGGCACCGCTGTTTATAAGCAATATAATTAAAAAGGAAAGCGATACCGAAATTGAATACTCCTATAACGGCAGCACAAGCCGGTATACCATTCCGTTTATAGACGATGCTTCGATAACTGATAGCATTCACTGTCTTGCGGTGTGCCTTCACCTTAAAATTTCCCGCGACGCCATTGCAACGAGAATGCAGGGGCTCGAACCGATAGCAATGCGCCTGGAAGTTAGTCGCGGCATAAACCATTGCACAATAATCAACGACACTTACAACTCCGATGTAAATTCGCTCGACATTGCTCTTGATTTTCTCAACAGGCGTGCCAGCGAGAGCGCAAGCAAGACTGTTGTAATTCTAAGCGATATACTGCAAAGCGGAATGGAGGCTGACGATTTGTACTCCGAAGTAGCCGAAATGGTAAACGCCCGAAAACCGCAGTTGTTTGTCGGCGTGGGCAGGAAGATGTGTGCGCACGCCGAATTGTTTGACACCGCAGCAAAGTTCTTTGCTACCACACAGGATTTGATTGACAGCGGCGATATTGAAAGGTTTTCCGGCGATACGATATTGCTCAAAGGCGCGCGGCTGTTTGAGTTTGAAAAACTTTATGACCTTCTCACGCAAAAAGTGCACGAGACTACGCTGAACGTAAACCTTGGCGCTATCGTTGACAACCTTAATCATTATCGCTCGTTCATGAAACATGAAACCAAGATAGTATGTATGGTAAAGGCGTCGGCTTATGGTTGCGGCTCGCTGGAAGTTTCGCGCACTTTGCAGGAACATGGTGTGGACTATCTGGCTGTGGCTGTGGCTGACGAGGGAGTTGCTTTGAGAAATGCGGGGATTACTGCAAATATCATGGTGATGAATCCCGAAATGACGGCATTCCGCACGATGTTGCAGTATCATCTTGAGCCCGAGATATACAGCTTCAGAATTCTTGATGCCATGATAAAGGAAGCCAAGCGCGAAGGGGTTACCCACTACCCTATTCATATTAAAATAGATTCGGGAATGCACCGTCTTGGTTTCTTGCCGGAAGAAATCGACCAATTGACAGCGCGTCTGAAAGCACAGAACGCCGTTGTGCCGCGCTCGGTTTTCTCTCACTTCGTGGGCAGCGACGGCGAAGGTTTCAACGATTTCACACAACATCAGTTTGAAGTTTTCAACGAAGCAAGCCAGAAATTGCAGCAAGCCTTTCCCGACAAAATCATACGCCACATCTGCAACACGGCGGGCATTGAGCGTTTTCCGCAATACCACCTCGACATGGTGAGGTTGGGACTCGGGCTTTATGGAATAGACCCATTTACAAACAAGACCATAAACAATGTGGCAACATTGCGCACTACCATTCTGCAAATACACAATGTAAAGAAACAGGACACAGTTGGTTATTCGCGCAAGGGACACCTGGAGCGCGACAGCCGTATTGCCGCAATTCCAATAGGATATGCCGACGGGCTTGACCGACATCTTGGCTGCGGCAACGGTTTCTGTATCGTTAACGGCAAAGAAGCGCGATATGTGGGCAATATCTGTATGGACGTTGCCATGATTGATGTTACCGACATCGATTGCAAAGAGGGCGACAGTGTGGAAATTTTTGGCGACAACCTGCCTGTTACTACTCTTAGCGACAAGTTGCAGACTATTCCCTACGAGATTCTAACTTCGGTAAGCGAAAGGGTGAAAAGGGTGTTCTATAAAGATTGAAACACAGAGGATTATAGTGTAACTTGATACCTCGGTAGCAAAACCCCTCCGCAGTTGAAAAAAACAGTGTCAGACATTGTTTTTACGAGGTCAGACATAATTTAAATTCCGCCGCATCTAATTTAAATTAGATGCGGCGGAGTTTTTACGAGATGCCTTGTATTTTTTTCGCCATAAATCAAGGGTTCAAATGTGTCGCTACGGCATAATCCGATATGCGGTGTTGAAAATCTAAGAATATAGACAGTTTGTAGCGTTTCTTTAATACTCTGTAACAAATAAACGGCTGATTTTTCGAGGAAAATCCATATTTTTGCAATTGTGAATTTTGTAGCCGCTAAAATGTCGAGGAAAAAACAAATGTCTTTCACTAAAACACTGCTCTTGGTAATGGCAATGCTTATTGCCGTTCCTTCTTTTGCCGACGACAAAAAGGTGCGAAAACATCACAAGAACACGGAAACCGTTATGCTTATCCAGCCCGACGAACTCCCGGCAAAACCGCTGCAAGCCGTAACTATTAATACTCCCAACGAAGCCAAATTGCACAGCAACGCTGCATGGGTGGGACTTACCAACGAAGGTATCGACGTTTCCCACTATCAAGGCGAAATTGACTGGAACACAGTGGCGCAAACCAAACTCGTGAGCTACGTTTACATAAAGTCTTCGGAAGGGGAAAGCCTCGTGGACGACTACTACCGTATAAATCTTGAGGGGGCACGCAAGGCGGGGCTCAAAGTGGGCAGCTATCATTATTATCGCCCTGATGCCGATGCCGAAATGCAGTTCAACAATCTCACTTCGCAGATAAAACGCAACGAACAAGACCTCGCGCCTATAATAGATATAGAGAAGCGCGGCTCAAAATCGGACGAAGAATTCATTGCAAGCTTCCGCGAATTCCTGCTAAGGGTGGAAAAACATTACGGATGCAAGCCCGTGATTTATACATTCCACAATTTCTACAACAAATACCTAAGCGGACAATTCAAAGGCTATCGCATGATGATAGCACGATATCGCGAAGACGAACCGACGCTCGACGACGGGCAGGTATACACTGCTTGGCAATATACCCAGCGAGGAAAAATCGACGGCATACGAGGATATGTTGACCGCAGCATGGTGATGCAAGATTTCTCGGTATCAGATTTGTCGATAGAAGAATAACAAATTCCGCATCTTGGTTATGGACAACAAAAACAAGCATGGCAATATAGCAGGACTGCTCTCAATAAGCCCGATGCTGTTTTTCATACTTCTCTTTATAGGAATCAGTTTGCTGACAGGCGATTTCTACAAGGTTTCATTGTCGGTGATTTTCACGATATCCTCAATCTACGCCCTGCTAACCCTTCGCCACCGCACGATATCCGACAGAATAAAAATTTTCTCGCGCGGAGCCGGACAGGAAAACCTTATGCTTATGCTTTGGATATTTGTTCTTGCCGGAGCGTTCGCACAAACGGCAAAAGATATCGGAGCAATAGATTCCGCAGTCAAGGTAACGCTGTATTTCCTCCCCTCACAACTTGTATTGGCAGGCTTGTTCATCGCCTCATGTTTCGTTTCGCTCAGCATAGGAACGTCGGTAGGCACAGTGGCGGCCTTGGTGCCAATAGCAGCCGGCATAGCGTCTTCCACAGGTGAGCCCACGGCATTAATAGTTGCGTCGGTGGTGGGCGGAGCATTCTTCGGAGACAATCTTTCGTTCATCTCCGACACCACAATTGCCTCAACAAAAACGCAAGGCTGCAAGCTAAGCGATAAATTCAAGGCGAATTTTCTGCTGGTATTGCCTGCCGCAATAATTACATTGGTTATATATATTGTCATAGGCCGGGCGTCTGATTTTACAGAGCATATCAACTATACTGATTTCATTAAAATGTTGCCGTATATCGTTGTGCTTGTTACGGCAGTGTGCGGAATGAATGTGTTTGCCGTTCTTGCAATTGGCAATCTGCTTGCAGGACTGACGGGAATCTTTATCGGCGCTACAGGATTGGAAGGGTGGCTCGTTTCAATGGGCAACGGCATTCTGTCGATGGGAGAACTTATCCTGATATCCATGCTCGCGGGCGGAATGCTTGAAGTAATACGCGAAAACGGCGGTATAAACTATATTATATACCGGCTCTCGCGACACATTCACGGCAAAAGAGGAGGAGAACTCGTTGTTGGCGCAATGGTAAGCGTTACTAATTTATGCACGGCAAACAACACCGTGGCGATAATCTCTGTTGGAAAACTTGCAAAGGACATAAGCAAACGCTACAACATAGATCCGTGTAAAACTGCAAGCATTCTCGACACATTTTCCTGCGTGGTGCAAGGTTTGATTCCCTATGGCGCACAAATTTTGATGGCTTCGGGGCTCGCGGCAATCGACCCCGTAAGTATTGTGCCTTATATATATTATCCTATGATTTTAGGAACAACGGTAATAATAGGTATCCTTATAAGATATCCCAAGAAATATTCATAAACGTCCAATGCCATGAAACGTACAAGCATTCTAATTCTCGCGTTATTGCTTTCTCTCGCATCTTCAGCCCGGGCAAATGATACGGGAAGCCATGAGTTTCAAATTGACTCAAGTATAAATTCGTATAAACCCCAAAGTGATTTTACGCTATGGTACACATTTCCCGCGACATCTGCCAACGTTTCAAACAAATGGATGGAATTTTCCCTTCCAATAGGCAACGGACAATTGGGAGCAAGTATAATGGGCGGCGTGTTGAGAGATGAAATACAATTCAACGAGAAAACTTTGTGGAGCGGCCGTAATAATATCGGCGAAAACTACGGGCATTATCAAAACTTCGGCAGTCTTTACGCCGATTTCCTAGATGAAAAACCTGAAATAGCCGACTATTATCGCGCGCTGAACCTTGACAGCGCGATTTGCAGCGTTGGATTTTACAATAAAAAGGACAACATACGCCACACACGGCAATATTTTGTAAGTTTCCCCGACAAAAGTATAATTGCGCACTACAAAGCTTCCGGCAGAGGCGGTCTAAATCTTCGTTTCTCCCTCGTGTCGGGAAAAGCGGGCGTTGACGCAGCCACGATATACCGCAACGGCGAGGGTTTCTTTGCCGGAAAATTAGACGTAATAAGTTACAGCGCGCGCTTCAGGGTTTGCGTTCCAAAAGGAAAGGGAATTGTTACAACGGCATCAGACGGAATCACGGTGAGAAACGCCGAAGAAATTACTGTAATCCTTACTGGCGCCACCGACTTTGACCCTTATAAGGAAAACTACGTTTCTGGTACTAATTTACTTGGGAACAAAGTGAAAAACATCGTTGACCAAGCAGCCGCCAAGGGATATAAAAAATTGCTCAAGCGTCATCTTTCAGATTACATGCCGCTTTTTTCGCGCATGAGCTTGAAACTTTACGGCGCAAAGAATGATATTCCCACCAATGTCCTTGTTGACGAATACGGCAAGGGAGGACACGAAAAAACTCTGCAACAATTGTATTTTGCTTACGGACGTTATCTTGCCATAAGTTCTTCTCGCGGAATTGACTTGCCTTCCAATCTGCAAGGCATTTGGAGCAATTATTCCAATCCCCCTTGGAATAGCGACATACACTCAAATATTAATGTGCAGATGAATTATTGGCCTGTGGAGGCCACAAATCTTAGCGAATTGCACCTGCCTTTTCTGAACTATATAACCAATATGGCAACTAACCACAGAGAGTGGAAAGATGTGGCGAGAGCGGCGGGACAAACACGCGGTTGGACTATTTATACCGAGAACAATAATATGGGCGGTATGGGTGCTTTTGCGCACAACTATGTGATTGCCAACGCCTGGTACGCAACTCATTTGTGGCAGCACTATCGCTATACGCTCGACAAGGATTTTCTGAAACGCGCATTGCCTACGATGTGGAGCGCCACGGAGTTTTGGTTGGAACGCCTCGTAAAAGCAAAAGACGGAACCTATGAGTGTCCAAACGAGTTCTCGCCAGAGCAAGGCCCAGATGAGAACGCGACAGCCCATTCCCAGCAATTGGTTTACGAATTGTTTGACAATACAAAAAAGGCGGCAAATGTCGTGGGGAAAGAGTGCGGAATAAGTAAAGACTCGCTGGCTGTTCTTGACGAAATTCTTGGAAAACTCGACAAAGGGCTTGCAATTGAAACTTACGACGGCAAATGGGGAACGGACAGGATTGATTCGGGAACGGAAATTCTGCGGGAATGGAAATACAGCCCCTATTCTGTTGGTGCTCACAACCATAGGCACGCGTCGCATTTGATGTGTCTTTATCCTTTCAGCCAAGTTGTTCCGGCGAGTCCCTATTTTCGTGCGGCTGTAAACTCGATGAAATTGCGCGGAGACTTTTCCACGGGTTGGTCTATGGGTTGGAAAATAAACTTGTGGGCACGGGCTTTGAACGGAAACCGGGCGCTGCAAGTTCTTTCCACGGCTTTGCGCCATAGCACGAGCTATGGCGTAGATGCCAGCTGCGGCGGAGTTTACTACAACTTGTATGATTCGCACGCGCCATTTCAGATAGACGGCAATTTCGGTGCTTGCGCGGGAATTGCAGAGATGTTGATGCAAAGCCATACCGACACCATACAAATATTGCCTGCCCTGCCCGATGCCTGGAATGCCGGAAGTGTAAAAGGAATGAAAGCTATTGGAAATTTCACGGTTGATTTTTCGTGGAAAAACGGCAATATCGAATTTATAAGCATCGTTTCGTGTAAAGGTACGCCGCTTTACGTAAATGGCAGAGGCATTGGTTTGGCAAAAGTAACTGTCAACGGCAAACGCGCAACGTGTAAACAAATGTCAGCCAACACTTTGTTTGTCCCGTCCAAGCAAGGAGATAAAATCGTTATCTCGTTTTGACCGTCCGATTAATCGCCTTTTTACAGCCAGATGTTTTTATGACATTTTGCTATGCATGTTAGCGCAAAACAGAACTTGTGATAAATTGTTGATATTACGCAAAATACGCTTGACATAAAAAGTCGCGAAAACTACATGGCTTGTCGAAAAAACTCCGGGCCACCAAATTTAAACTCCGCCGCATCTAATTTAAATTAGATGC
>CAVFYC010000089.1:0-8720 GCA_963626585.1 Christensenellaceae bacterium Phil1
TCCTCGGACTTCTTGGCGAAACACATCGGACATTTTGACGAAAATCACTTGATCTTTTGGCAAAGACATCGGACCTCTTGGCGAATTTGGGCGCACACACCAACAAGGGCGGCCCCGTGGATGGAGACCGCCCTTGATATTGCGATTAATGTAAATGGCGCGTGCTGCGCTCTGATTATTTCACCAGCACCTTCTTGCCGTTTACAATATAGATTCCGGGCTGGCTAATGCCGTAAACACGACGGCCGGCAAGGTCGTAAACCACGTTCTCGCCCTTCTTGTCATCAACAAGTATCTTGTTGATAGCCGTTACATCAATTGTGAAAGCCTCGTTCCAAACGTAGGTAAACGGACTTATGGCAGCAGTGGCGGCTTCAACGGCCGTGCCTTCGGCATTAAGCACATAGCCTTCGTTGGCAGCTGCAAAGGTTCCTGCCTTAACGTCGGCCTTGCTCTCGGTGAACGTGATCTTTCCATTCACAACCACGGGCACACCTGCTTCGGCAGTCTTCACAGAAGTATCCAAAGCCTTGCCGGAAACCACACCTGCAAAACCGTCGGTAACATCAAACGGCAAGTTCAATGCCTGATAACCCTCGCCGCTCTTGGTGAACGACAACTGGGCAGCGCTGAACGGCGTGGGAACATACAACTGCTTGTCGCCATCGATAACAAATGTCGTAGCAGTAGAATCGGCAGCCACCACATTAGCTTGGGCCAAAAGGCTCGCAGTAGGCTGCTTGCGGACAGTTTGTCCCGGCTTGACATACGCCACAGAGTTGGCAGGAAGTTCACTGATGCTACTTTCGCCCGCATCGCCCGTACCATAATAGTAAAGGGTGTGAGGAACGGTATCGCCTTCGTAATAAGCAGTCATCTCGCCGCGATACATCGCAGGACCATATGGCACAAGCACGTCGTAACCATTGCCCTCTGCCGCAACAATGCGGAAATTGTCGCCCAAACGCGATGCTACATTTTGCGGAATGCTGAAACTAGTCTTGTTGGAAAGATAAGCCAAATTCCCGTCAGAATCGTAAACCTTGAATCCCACAGCCCCGTCTCCGAAAATGCGATAGGTGGTTACGCCCTGGCTCGTAGTAGTGGTGTAGTAATATCCGGTAGTAGTGTAGCCGGGAACATAATCAGTGTACTGGCCCACATCGGAGTATCCAATCTTTCGAGTAGGTTCGTCCTCGTAGTCCACGCGATACACACCCGACGGACGGCCTTCGAGAACGCTGTTCTGCAACACAGAGTCGGGCTTCACACGGTCGTCGATGAAGCAAATGTTGCCAGCCTTGGGATACTTGTGCATATAGGCCTTGACATCTTCGATATCCTTCTCGGTTGTCGTAACCCAATAGTCGCCATAATCGCCTATATAGCGGTTGTTGTATGGCACAAACATACCGTTAACCTCAAAGAACTCGCTAAGGTCTTCGCCTGCCGCGTCGCACATCTTCTTAGCCATATGCAGGTAATCCTGACGTCCGTACGACTTGTAGCCGCCCACCGTTTCGCCGTCGCCATTTACAAGCGAAGCATCGTATTCGTTGCTGCGTTTGCTAATAGGATCTTTGCGCAGAAGCTTGAAAAGCGTAGGATAGAAATTGGGATTGTGACCACGCACATGATAGTAGAGGTAAAGCTGGAAATACATACGGGTTTGCGCCCAAATGTTCATATCAAACCAACCAGTGCCGTTGGCAAACGAATTGAACGTGTCGTGCACAGCAGTGCCGCGGGTAGTGGAAATTCCAAGCAGGTATACGTTGGCATTTGCAAAGAAGTTGTTGGAAACCTCGGTTGCGCCAATGATATTAATGCAAGCCTGATGGTTATGCCCCATTTCGTGAACAGGACCCCATATAGAGCCGCCGCTTGTTGTAATGGTATTGTAGTTGAGCACAGTGCTGAGTGTTCCGTCGCTATAGTATGTGCCGTAGGTTGTGGCATACATGTAGCCGTGGTCAACTGAGAAAGCATTCCATATATTTTTGAAACGTCCCTTCACATCTTCCTGGAATCCCATCAGGTCTTCCATATTCTGAATGTATCGGCTCCAAACCCTTACAAGACCTTCCATTTCGTTGCCGCTGGCAGCCACAGCGCTTTGCACAAGGTCGTTGCGCATTACAAACACAATGCGGTCGCCTTTCATGTTGATGATATTGTTCTTGTCAAGAAGTTTCTCCTTGAGCAGACGGTAATCATCATTGGTCATACCACGGGTTAAATCAAAATATCCTTGCAATTCGCCGCCTTCAATGTGTATTTTCATATCAGGATAGTTGGCAAGATATTTTTCGGGGGCATCAAGCTGATAGAATACGTACACAGTGCTGGCTTCATCGAGCACAACAACGTTAAGACCAGCATGCAAATCGGTTGTCTTACCCGTCTGATGATCACCGGGCGACTCGCTGTCTTTCACAATCTCTACCTGTAAAGTACAATCGTCGTTAGGCTCTTCGTCTACATATAGATATATAATATCGCCAGCTTTACCCACAATGCCAGTAGGCCCGGAAAGCTTTCCGTAGGCATTACTCATACCGGTGTATTCGTTCCACGACATCTTGCTATAATTGCTGTAAACCTTATAGTCATCGCGCACACGGAAGAATTTCTCAAACTCGCGACTATAGCCGTCAGAACGCGTATATACTTCCCAGGTATTGTTTTTCACCTTTTTCACCATCGCCTTCATCTCGTCATTAAGTGCGGCATAATCGGCATTGGCTTCAAGTTGTTCATCTGTGAGCGACTGTATTTCGTCTTTAAGCGTAGTGCAAGCATTGTCGGCAAATAGCTTTCCGAGGGCAGTATTATAAGTATCAATATTGTTCACAAGATCGTTGTAGCGGTTGAGCGCATCGCGACCTTGCTGTATGAATTCGTCGGTAAGTTGAACTTCCTCGAATCCCCAAGCGCTGGCACTTATTCCTGTGGTGCTCCACCCTACTACATTTGCGCTTGCATCACAATGGAGTCCTATTGAATTTTTGTCAACAATATAATAGGTATAGTTTGTTTCATCGTCGGTACGTTGGAGTGTGAATTCGGCATTCGTAGCTGTAGTTTGCGAGCTATACTGCCGACTTGTTGCTCCACCTTGACGCGTGATATAGCGCTGCGAGCAGAGATTCTGAAGAGCATAACCGCTACCAGTACTTACCACAGTCCAATACTGCGAGAGTTTGTCGGCATTAAGGCTTTCACAACTTATAGCATTGTTGCTGATTCCCTCGTACATATAAGTCTGATAGTTTTGGTTCTGCAGACGATAATATTTCCCTGGAACAGGAATTTTGTATTTACTGTTCACGAGCAATCCAGCCTCAACTTCCTCTAAAGAATAGTTGTCTACAAGAGTAATGATCCAATCGGAACCATAGTCATCTTTGCAGGCCCATTGGTAAAGAGTAGAACCATCTCCATTGAGATTGAGGCAAACATTACCACTAAAACTGTCATCGGTAGAAAGATTGACAAAACTTGAAGTAGAAGTATTGTTGGGGCTCGACTGTACGAAAACTGTAACTGCTGTACTGCTGGGCGTACGGAAATTGTCATCAGAATTCAGATAATCGCCGGTAGCACCATTACGCAATGTATAACCATTGCCGCTCTTATCAAGAATCCATACCTGCGAGAGAATCGTGTCTGACGCTAGCGTGCCTTGCGTTATACCACTGGTAATACCAAGATTGCGATTGGAAAGACGACGATTGGTAAGTCTAACAAGTCCTCCCTTATTGAGCACATATTTAATATAAGTATCGCCCGAAAGATCTGAAATGTTATTGAGCGAAGCCTCGCGCAAAGACCAGTCGCGATCGCCGTTTTCGGTACCTTTAGAACTTGCTCCCATAAAAGTGCCATTGTTGTCGCAAAGATAGTAAAGTCCATTGCTGCGCAGAGACCAATGTCCCTCTGTAGAAGCAAATTGCGTAATGGTATATACACTCGTGGAACGAGTTGTGGATTCGGTTCCGTTGTTCTTCGATGTGGTTACGTTTCGGAAATAATTGCCGTAAGCCGATTTCAGATAATATTTCCCATCTTCACCAGCACTTTCAAGCTGCACGAGATAGCCAAGATTAGATACTGCTTCTATTCCATTGGGACTTGTCGTTGATAGGGCGAGTTGATTTCCATCAGTCTCGTACACATAACGGCCTGTAGATCTATTGAAGAGAAAATACCACTTTCCTGTTTCGAGGATTGTAGCATCACTTCCCACAGAAAAAATCTTCCCTGTAAAATCCTCGTTGCTTGCCGTAATGGTCAAGGCAAAAAGGAACGTCATTATTAATGAACAGATTCTTTTCATTTTGGTTGAGTTGATCTATGTCAATATTGAAACGAAATATAAGTTTCGTATACAGAATATCGTTTTCATTAAAAGTTAAAGGAGCCCGTTTCCTTTTAATAGGGAACGGGCTCCCGTTGTAAATCGTTAAGGATTTTTCCTTATGACATATAGATTACTTAATCATAACCTTTACACCACCAATGATATAGATACCGCGGCCCATAGCCTTGACCTCTTTCATTGTGCCATTCTTCTTGAGCAATGTGCCGTCGATGCTATAGATATCACCTGCAGACTTGAATGTCTTGTTGATCTTTTCGATAGCATTGATCAAACCATTGCTGCTAACAGTGATTACCAAGTCGTAGTTTTCAGGATTGAAGTTCTCGATAATGTTAGCATAAGGAGTGATATAACCATGATTTTCAAATACGTCGCGTGTGCAGTCGGTATTCTCCTCACCGCTTGTAACTTCGAAATGGTTGCCTTCTTTACCAAAATCACCACCTGCAACTACAACATTGCTTCCAGCATCAATCCATTGGTATGAATAAGTTCCGGTAATACCCTTTATTTGTGTTGAAGGAACAGGAGCAAAATACGAAGTTCCGATGCCAGTTATCAATTCCTGCTCTTTTTCTGCAGTTTTGTCGAAATCGGTAGTATCACCATAGATATAGAGCACGGGCATACCAGAACCAGCACCATTACTTGCATTGTTGAATGCAAGACTTATTTCTCCATTGTCATTGTCAATACTTGCGCCAGAATACATGTAGAGTTCACCTTCTTTTACATTGTATTGTACTGGGTAGCACCATATTTCCATACTGTTGGGCAACACATCGCGATAAATGCCTTCGGCAACGTCATCGCCTTCATCGAAGTCGTTTACAGGTTCGATAAACATTGCGCTATTACTGCTTCTGCTGTCAGAATTCCAAGATACAAGTGAATGACCTGTGTTCTGAGCGTGCAAGTATACGGGTTCATCGAAGCATTCGCTTCCGTCAAGATTACGAACGTGTATTGCAACCTTACCAAGACCCACGGGTTTTACATCAAAGAGGCCAGGAGTTAGACTCAGTTTCAAAGTATTGCCGCGACCATTGGCATTGATAAACAAGCCGCTCTTGTGTTGAATAACGTATGCGGTATCGCCTTGTGCCATAAAGCGGAATGCAGTCTGATCTATGCTTTCAATATTGTTGTCATTGAGGAAGCGAAGTTCCTGACCTTCCTTAACATACTGCAATGCGTTGTAGCCTTCGAGGTACGAATTGTCTCCGTCAGTAATCACATTGGCAGGAGCAAGAACTGTTTCGTAGAGATCGCCAAGAGTTTCGTTCACGACATTACCTGTACCCCAGTTGTATTTGGTGTAGTTTTCTTCGCTGTCGAAACGCAGTCTGTACCACTTGCCTTCTACTACCTTGTTGGCAGAACTCATGAGATTACTAACTGCATTGTTAATATCTTCTGTGTATTTGTCAACAGCGGCCTTTGTATACGCACCTGCTTTCAGATAAGCTTTGGCTTCGCTGATAAGTGTGGGCAAAGAAGACACTTCTGTGCCTTCGGGCCATTGACCAGGATTGTTGCCTATAGCGATGAAATCGCTTGCATCCTTGTTGTTTTCGATTGCCGAAGCCAAAGCAGACGGATCAACCACGGCTGCTACGAATGCATCAACAGCAGTCTTGAGAGCGTTATAGTCATCAACAGTCAACTCATCGGTATCAATCGAATCGGCAATTGCCAAAGCAGCCTCAAGATCGGTGCGCACTTTGCCCATCTGCGAGTATTGGGTGTTGCCATCAATGGTTACAGGATAAAGCTGGAATTCTGCCATATGAGCATAGCCACGGGTTTCGGTTATAGCACTACCGGCTGTGTTGTCTATATAGAAACGCAGGTAGCTGTAAGTGCCATTGGACTTGAGCACGTTGCTGGTTACTTCTGTCTGACCGCTTGTCCAAGGTGTGTTTACATTGCCGATAAGAGTCCAACTATCTTCAGTCTCGTCTTCAAGTGCCGACGAACTGTTAGCACCATAGACGCTCATTTCGGTTATATGGTCATTGGCTGCGGAAGTTCTGCGGTACATGTAAGCCACAAGACTGGTAGCATCATCAATAGGTTCGTTGAGAGCTACCTGGAACCAATGGGAGTGGCCTGCCAAGTTGCCGTTGCTCCATGTGCTGTGCCAATACGTGTCTGTCTTGCCGTCGAGCACGAATTCGAAAGTATAGCCATTTCCTGCTTCTTCTTCAGAAGTGCAAGAGAAAGGACTTGACATCTGGCTAGCGCTGGTGATGAGACCTGTGCCCTTTGTGGAGATGTATTGATCGTCCTTAGCTATTGAAATAGCGGAATCAGCCTTAGCCTTGAGTTGATTGTAATTGTAAACCAAAAGTTCGTGGTTCTTGTAGGGAGCGTAGTCTTCTATAAGTTGAGCAACGGTTGCATCGTCAACCGGTTCAAGATACCACTGTGAAGCGTCTGCCGAAGCATCCCAACCTACGATGCTGCCCGATACACCTGCGCCACTCCGGTGTCCGCCGCAATGTATATAGTCATAAGTTTCCGTGTTATTGGGGTGGAAAGCAATTACATACTTGCCTGCATCGTTGAGTTTGATATACTTGAAGCTCCACTTTGTGTTGCTTTCTTTTTCAAGAGTTGCTTTTGAGGAAGTGATACAAGTATCAAGGAGGTCGTCGGTAGCTATATTCTGAATTGTATAGGTGCTGTCGCTGGCAGGAGTAATCTTCCAAAGATAGCGGCAGTCGGTTTCGTCAAGATCTGCCCACATTGCAAGACGTGTGTCAAGCGTAGCATACAAAGCCTTTGTTGGGTGTGTGGTTACGGTCTCGGTTATATCTTCGCCGGTTGTTTCGTCCTTGCCGGTAACTACTGTTTTGGAGTTAGTCCACGACATTGCATTTACAATGCGATAGTTGCCTGCGCTTACTGTAAAGGCTACTTGTTTTGATTTGAAATAGGTCCAAGTGTCTTCGATTGCTTTGAGTTCTGCCTTTATCTCATCGTCGGTAGCATCTTGCTGACCATCATATATAAGGTATATGGTCTTGATGTGTTCCTTCCAAGCATCATATTCAGCCTGGGTGATGTCGTATTGCATGATGCCTGTACCCAAGTCAAGGCTATCGTCGCCATAGGCATAGCTTTCATACTTTTGCAGACATTCGCCCATTTGAATATCGAGCAACTCACGTTCGGAGCTTTCTGAGAGCGAAACAGCGAAAAGCGACCAATCGTTGTTGCCGCCTGTTGAGGTTACCTGTCCTGAATCCCAAGGTGCCAACGAAGCGCCGCCACCGTTGTTGTCTACGATATCGCCATAAGCATCGTCAGCGCCTACTACATTGATGCCGTAATGGCCAAGTTCTTCGGTGCTGATGTTGTATGCATAGAAGTTAGCAGCATCGCTTACGCGAGAACTTGTCCAAAGATTGCTCTTCATGTAGTTGCCGGTACCGAACTGGATTTTGTACTGACCTTCTTTCTCGGTGGAAAGAAAGCGCACAAGAATGTCGGCCTTTTGCGAAGCAAAGTCGCCATCCATAATAACATCAGTACCTATTCCGTTTGACATGTAGCAGATACTTTCGCCTTTGGTGTCGCGCCAATAGCCGCCTGCGTAGGAATAAGTTCGCTGATTATACACCAAATACCACTGGGTATCGGGCGTAATACTTTCGGCTGATGTTTCGCTTATAGTTACGGTTTTGAGGTTCAACTCATCGAGCTGAGCCATTGCCGGAACACAAACGAACATTACAAGCACAAAAGAAAGCAGATGTAAAAGTTTTCTTCTCATACTTAATAAAATTTGTTGTTAACAATAAATGAACTTTCTGTTAAGTTTTTACCCTTCGGTGCAAATATAAATATATTTTACAAGTCAACAAAAAAAACTTGTATTTTTAACAAGCTCACAAACTTACTCCCATAATGTTATGACATTGTCTGATATCGTTTCTTTGATATCCCGCAATAAATCACGGAGATGGTAGGAAACTGGATTTTCGAGGCATCTCTTTTCCCGTTTGATGCCTTTAGTTTGTCTTACTTCGTACGTTCAACGTGTTTACTTCGTACGATCAACGTGCTTACTTCGTACGATCAACGTGCTTACTTCGTACGAAGTGAGACAAACTCCTCGGACTTCTTGGCGAAACACATCGGACATTTTGACGAGAATCACATGATCTCTTGGCAAATACAAGCGGGGAAACTTGCCTTTTGGTCCGATGAGTTTTCTTTTTTGTCTGATGAGTTTGTCTTACTTCGGCCGTTCAACGTGTTTACTTCGGCCGATCAACGTGCTTACTACGGCCGATCAACGTGCTTACTTCGGCCGAAGTAAGACAAA
>CAVFYC010000090.1:0-8461 GCA_963626585.1 Christensenellaceae bacterium Phil1
ATACGGAATTTATCGTGGGGCGCTTGAGCACAAAGTAAGCGCATTCCAGTCCGCCTTTTGCCTTGTCGGTGTAGGCTGCGGGGTAGGATTCCTTATAATATTTGAGCAGCATGTCCTTGAGCGGGCTTACTCCCGGGGTGTCCCAGGCGGGCACGCTTCCATTAACCTTGGCGTTCATTCCAATGGCGTTGCCTTCTGACATTTGACGCGTCTTTTCTTCATCAAGCCAGTCGTCGCTGTAAGAACGTATCATATTTCCGATAACCAAGCTGCCGTTTGCGAGGGTTATCTTGCCTATGTTTCCAGATTTTGTGGGCAGCGTTCCTTCTTGCTCCACAACTCCTTGGGGCATTGTCTCAAAGAATTTCGCAAGATCCTCGTTGAGTTGGGCGGGGCAAGCCACGTCGTCGGAAGTCAATGCTCTGGAGAAAATTTCATAAGTGAGGCCGGGCTCATCGGGATACTCTTTCTTGTAATCGCTCATCACCTTGTCGATAGCTTGTTTGCATTCGTCCGCCTTGTCTGCGGCCACGGCAAAATGTATCTGGGTGGTGTTGGCAATGGCATTCACTGCAATGCCGCAGGCGATGTTCAGAATATTTCCGCCGGCGGGAACGATTGCATTTTTCATCACCGAAGCGGTCATTGTAGCGGCGCTCAAATGGTGCTCGCCTATCATCACGCCGCTGTGTCCGCCGCGAAGTCCGGTTACGTCAAGCACGAGAATCTTGCTGTCGGAGGAAACTTTTGCGGGGGTGTATTCTTTTGCAAACTCTATGGTGTAGCTTCCGAGGCAGCCCACGGAAATTTTTCCTATCTCCTCCTCGTCGATATTAATAAGGTAGTCGGTGTCGAGCACTTCGGGCGCAAGATTTATCGCGCCGTCCATGCCGTAGTCCTCGTTTGCGGTGAAGAGCAGACGCAGCGGGCCATGGGCGATATTCGAACTGGCAATGGCAAGCGCCATGCCCACGCCGATACCGTCGTCAGCGCCAAGATTTATGCCGCGTCCTTTAAGCAAATTGCCTTCGTAGTAGGGAGTGCCCACGTCCACGGTATAGTCGTAAGACTCTCCGGGAAGCGATGCGCATACCATGTCGGTGTGTCCCTGCAATATCACTTTGGGATAAGATTCCATCGACTTTGTATTGGCCGGAACGTCGATCCACACGTTGTCGTATTCGTCGGAATTGAAAGTATAGCCGTGTTCTTCAGCCCAGGCTTTGAGATACGCCTTTGCTTTGTCGAGGTGGTAGCCATAGCGTGGGGTCTTGGCATAAGCCAGGAACTCGCTGATAGAACTGTTGGTCAAGGCAGTAAACTGTTTCTCGGAAGGATTAACAGAAGGTGAGGAATCGGACGGATCGTCTGAGCACGAACCCATCATCATCGCAATTGCAGCAAAAGCTACAAGCATCAGGTGTTTTTTCTTAGGGAACATTGGTTTAATTGAATTAGTAGTGTTAAAATTTAAAGCCTTTCAAGTACTTGTTCGAGAGGCAAAAATACGAAAAATATTTAATTAGAAGCAATTTACCCCGCATAACAGCATTATTTTTCGTGTAGATAAAAAACGGGCTGAAAGTGCGGAAAAAACTTCACGGCATCTTGTAAAAATTCCGGGCCACCAAATTTAAATTCCGCCGCATCTCGTAAAAACTAGATGCGGCGGAGTTTTTGCGATATGCGCCTACTTGCGTTTCAAGTTGGATTTGTAGCCGAGCACAAGCCTCATCAAAGGGTCGGAAAGCGAGAATGTGAGTTCGCAGCCCGGTCTCACACCATTGGCAAGGTTCCAGACAAGCACTACAGCCGCCCCTTTTTCAAGATACACGTCGAATTTTTGCCGCATGGCTTCGGCGCGTTTTTCTTTGCTCGTACGGCAGCCTGCCCCGCTCTGTATTCCGGTTTCGCCTATAATGATTGGTTTGTCGAGCGAGCGGGCAGCATCGAGACAGGGTTGGAAATGGGGCGATTCTATCATGTTGGAATTATTGTAGTCGTAGTCGTAATCATGAATGTTCGCCACATCAATATCCTTTCCCGAATGCAAAAATTTATAGTTCTCGGCCCCGCCATACGCCCATTGCGCAAAAGTTCCGCTTTCCACAAGATGATTGGGGTCGTTATCCTTTATCGTTTTCGCCACAGTGTCGAGAAAATGTTTCAAGGTGTATACATCGGCGTCGGCAGGCTCGTTGATTATCTCCCACATGGCTATTGCGGGAGAATTGCGGAATTCTCTCACGGTGGTTTCCACATGTGGCAAATATTCCTTGAGATATCCGGTTTTATACCATTCGGGATTTTTTCCGCTGCCATCGCCATTTTTCATACCATCGTGATGCCCGCAACTGCTGCGTCCGTCCCCAAGCGAAAGAAGCAGTTTGATTTTATGCCGCTCGGCGCATTTCACAAGTTGTCGGGTGGTTTGAATGTTTCCGGGAAACGCCCACGTGCGCACTATGATGTCGCGAGGCAGTAACGAAAACAGGGAATCGATTTGCGAGGGCTTGAAAAGTTCAAAACTGTCGCCGCAGCCGCACAACTGAAACGAGTTTATAGAAGCACACCTATACACTTTGCCGTTGAGCATAAGCTGCGTGCCTTTACGATATATGAACCCTTTTTTATATGTTCGGGTTTTAGCCCCCACTCCACACGCCGCGCAAAAAAGCAACGCAAGCGTCATTAAAAATACAACTGTTTTTTTCATGATATACTGCTATGACGGTCAGTTTTTAATTGAAGCATTTACAAAAATAAGCGTTTGGTTTATAACTTCAAAACGAGACATTGAAAAACACACGGCATCTCGCAAAAATTCCGGGCCACCAAATTTAAATTCCGCCGCATCTCGTAAAAATTAGATGCGGCGGAGTTTTTGCGATATGCGGCGCAGGTTTTTCGGCATATGTTTTCATTTTCTCAATATGCCGTTTGCCGCTACCGACACGGCAACTTAGGGGCATAAAAACAGTCAACCTCTCCACGCCATGGCTTGGCGCAGAAAGGTTGACAGCTACATTTTAAGTTTTGCCTCAGCAGTTATTCCCAACTCCAGGAATCACCTGTTTCTTTTTTGCGGGATTCTGCATCTATGCCATCTTTATCTAAGCCACCATACCCTATTTTAGCATCTCCGTCCGTAGTCTTACTACTATCTAAGCCATTCACCACAGCATTCAACATAAAATCGGAATCAAGTAGTATGGCATTTACGGAAGGTGCGTTATATTTCTTTTTGCTCATATATTCTGTGTTTATTTTGTGGGTTATTTTGTAATCACTTTCTTGCCGCCTTTGATATACACGCCCTTTTGGAGTTTTGCCTTTTCGGACAATTCCACTCCCTCGGTGGTGTAAACCGAAGCGGGGTCGTTGTCAGAGATAACAACTTGGTCAATATCCGTAATCGTTCCGTCAACATAAAGATTTAGCTTGGTTGACGCGCTGGCGCTGCGGGGGCGGATATACGCGCGATAGCCTTTCATTTTGCTCAGACCTATTGACTGGTAAATCTTGTTTGAGCTGATGAAATACGTACCGCTTGGCAAAAGAATAGAACCGGCGTAGTTTCCCACAAAGTCATACTCAACACCTTCGGTAACCGGGTCGCCTTCAACAAGAGTTACATCAGTAAAGCGGAAAGTGTTTGAAGTTGTTGTGGTAGTCATTAGAAACGGTACGTTGGCCTCTATTTTCTTGGCGCTGTAGAAGTAAAGGTTTCCCTCGGTGTTGTTGTTTTCGTAAGTGTACACCTTGGTATCATCGCCAAAGGCCGCCTTGTACTGTTCCTCGGTGAGCGAAAAAGGGAGGCATACGGTATTGTAATTTGTTGTACTGAAGGAGCGCGAAAATACTACGTTCTGCTTGCCGAATTGATCGGTGGGCAACGCCTCGGTATCGTAGAGAGAAAGATATTGCTGCTCCACGAAATTTCCGATAAGGTTCACCTCGCCGTCAACAGCCGATGCCGGAATGGTAACAGAGCCGTCGCTGCCGAATTGGTCGGCCGTGTAGGTGATTTGCTGCCACTGGCGGTTGTTGTTCACGTATTGTTCGCCGCTAAGGTTGTATCCGTGTTTCACAACCAGGCTTCCGTTTTCAAATCCGGGCGCCGGGCTTACCACAACACCGAAAGATTGGTTGAACGTGGTGGTAGAGCGGAGAGACGAGCCGTCGGATTCGGCAATCGAACCGTTGCGGTGTTGCGCCGATACGGCCACGCTGTCATCATGCACGTTGAGAAGAACGTCCACGATGCCGCCGCCGTTGTCTATGATGCTTTGCATATTTACCGTGTTGCTCCCGTCGCCGCCTCCGGCGTCAATGCAGTTCCAGTCTACCTTGAAGCGCATGCGATAGATACCGGGCTTGGTTGAAGCGGGAATGGTGAACGACGGCATGCTAAGCGTGTTCCTTGAATTTCCGCTCAATGTCGTTCCGCTGCTGTTGTATATCGTATTCTCGCTGCTGGGACTATATCCGGAATACGACACAGCTTCGCTTCCGCTCGCGTTCTTTCCGTTTGACAACACGGGAGTAAATTGCCCGTCATTGTCGTAGTCGATGTAAGCATATGCGTGCATCCAGTCGCCTTGGTAGCTTACAGACGGTGTGTAAGTGCTTCCCGCTTTAACGTTGAACGTTACAGTTTCGGCGGCATCCTTGTAAACCAAATGGTAAAGCTCGTCAGTTGTATCTGGAGTGTACGACTGCGTGCCTTCGTCGCCCGCCAGGCTCACGCCCTTGAGGTAGCGGATTCCGTTGCCGTTGTCAGTTTCGCGGGTATTGGTCTGAGTTTTGTCGAAGTTCACTCCGTAAATCGCTGTAGTGTCTTCATCGGGGTCGGGGTCAGGCGTAGTTTCCTTGTTGAACGGTCCCGTGCGTTGCGAAGAGCTTGAAGTTACCGCGATCTGGTCCACATAGCAGGCGAAGTCGCTTGTAAGCGTGTGGGGAGACGCCAAGTCGGGCACGATAACCCAGCTGTAGATTTTTACGCCCGTTACAGTTTTGATTGGAAACACCATGTCGCACCACTGGTTGGCTTTGGGTGTGTATTTCGAGGTTACCCAGAATTGTTCCACCGTAGTTGGTTCGTCGGTGAACGATTCCCGTTTTCCCAATCCCACGAGCATTACCGACGAGGTATTGGGTTTGTAAATAAGGGCATGGACATACTGCGTAGTTTCCGAGGTGGCGATTGCGCTGTTCAGGTCCACGCGCACGCCGAAAGTGTTGCTGCCGAAACGGGAGCGCTGCACGCCGAGAATGCTGTCGGTATAGTTTTGCACGCCTGTGGTCGAGGTAAAAGGATTCAGCACCACTTTTGCATTTCCTGCGAGCGCGCCTGTGCGGAAAGGCGATTCTTCCCAAGTGTCATAGACGCCCACGCTTTTATAGTCGTTGCTGTCGAAAGTGATTGTGGTTTGCGCCGCAGCGGTAACAGACATTGCTGCGAATACCAAGGTCAATATTTTATTTTTCATGCTTTGTCCTCCTGATTAAAAGATTGATATGGTATGGAGCAGCGGACATGCCTTGCTCGATGTGATATTTATTTTTACGTAGCGCGCATTCACTCCGCTCGAGTAGCTGTTCGAAGTGCTGCCGTTGGCGGGAATGATGCGTTTATATCCGATGGTAGTCATGGTAACTCCGCTGCCGAGCGTTTTCCACGAGGAATTGTCGGTGCTGTATTGGATATTGAATCCCTTTACGCGCTGCCCTTTCTTGATATATTCCTGCAGGGTAACATAATGTATGGTCTGGGTGCTCCCCAAGTCCACGGTAACCGAAGCCGAAGTAACGTCGTCGTCGGTAGCCCAGTAGGAATCCTTGTCTCCGTCGCACACGTTCGAAGCATCATAGGTTCTGCTTTCCCCCGCCTGCCTTGTAGCTGTAGCGGTGGCGGTCTTGTTGAGCGCGAGGTCGGTGCCGAAGCGCGTAGTCATCATCTCGCCGAGTTCGGTAAGCACCTCCACGTCGGCATCGGGCAGAACGCCGGCCTTGTTGGGCGGGAAGTTTAGAATGAGAGTGGAGTTGCGGCCCACGGTCTCCATATATATTTTAAAGAGTGCGGACGCAGATTTCACGCTCTCGGAGCTGTGCCAGAACCAGCCGCCGGTAGTGGCCTTCGCATCGCTCTCGCCGGCGTTCCAAAGCCAGTAGTCCTCCACTCCGTAAGGGCATGTGCTCGTGCTTTCCTCCCACGGGTGCATTCCCCAGTTGGTTTCGCCGGCCACGCCGTCCTCGTTTCCTATCCAGCGGGCCTCACCTCCTACGCCCCACATCACACAGTTTTTCGCCAAACTGTGCACCTTGTAGCGAAGATTGGGCACGTCGTAGTAAACATAGCGGTCGATGCTAATCTTAGAGTTCTTGCCGCCGTAATAACCGTCGCCGCCGTTTGCACCGTCAAACCACATTTCAAACTGGTCGTCGCCATACTGGGCGAGTTCCTCGCATTGCGCGATAAACACGTCGTCGATGTAGCTTTGCGTGCCGTATTTGCTGCTGTTTCTGTCCCACGGCGAAACGTAGAAGCCGTATTTCATGTCGAGGGCCTTTGCTGCGGCAGCAAAAGTCTGCGGAATATTAGTCTGTTTTCCGTAGTTTGAGCTCTTCGACACGTTGTGCGTGGTGGTTGAAGTGGGCCAGAGACAGAATCCGTCGTGATGTTTCACCACAGCTATGCCGCCTTTCATTCCCGCCTTCTTGCATGCCGTGAGCCACTGCGTAGGGTTGGGGATTTGCGTGGGCGCGAAAGTAGTTTCGCTCTCGTTTCCGTAGCCCCACTCCTTATCGGTGTAGGTGTTCATGCCGTAATGGAAAAAGGCGTAGAATTCCGTTTCGTTCCAGAGCAGTTGCCTTTCGCTCGGCACGGGGTGCACGGGCGCCGGCTCGTTGTCGGGATTTGCCAGTTCCTGAGTTTCCAGAGTGAGCTGCGCATACGCTCCCGACGGGAACGCCAGCAGTCCCAGAATGCTCAATTTAAGTAGTCTTTTTCTCATATCATATATTTTTGGTTAATAGCCAAATTATCACGGCATTGCCTACGGCGGGAAACGCGGTGCCTTTTCGTTTTCACGAGGTGGCCCGGAATTTAAATTAGATGCCTTGGAATTTAAATTAGGTCAGACCTAATTTTCACGAGATGCCTTGTGTTTTTTCCAAGTGGTCTATTCGTTGCTTCGCGGTGGCGCGTGCGCTCACCACTAACCGCCATAAAACGCAAAATCAATCACCAAAAAAGGTGATTTTCCCGCGTTTTTCGTGTTCCGTCTTATACAGAAACACCCCCACACGTCCTTTTTACGGGCGTGCAGAGGTGTTTGCGTGTAGTTTCTATCCTTGTTTGGAATACGATTTTACCAATCGAAATTCCAACCAGAATCGTTCTTACGGGATTCAATACCACCGTCAGGATTACCCTCTATGATATCTCCTCCGTCCCCACTATCGGGATCTTTCTTTCCGTCAACTGTCCAACTTCCTGCCATTACAGCACTCGCAGACATTTTTACGTCAGCCACTTCAGGCTTAATATATATTTTTTTCATTGTCTTGTCTGTTTTAGAAGTTATTTTACCAAATGTTTCTTGCCATTGAAGATATAGATACCTGCGGGCAAACCTTCAAGAGAGGAAGCGTTGGCGCGAACCTGCACGCCGTCTACAGTATAAACTGCACCGTTTGCCTTGCCCTTGTCGTTTGCAATAACTTCGTCTATGCTTGTAATTTCGCCGTCGCTTATATTGAACTTGATTGAGCCTGAGCCTGTCATGTCTTCAAACCAACCACGGAATCCTTTAATTTCCATTGCGCTCGAGAGGTGATACATATTTCCTCCGCTGAACACATAAGATTTAGCCTGCGGACCAGATGCTGCATCTTTTGACACATATGTACCTACAAACTTAACCTGGCCATCGGGATACTGGTCGCATTTACCTTTAGTGTCAATCGGGTCTACCAAGTTAGCGCCATTCAAATTGCGGCGGCCAATTGTGTACATCTTGACGTCTTGATAAGTTTTGGTAGTGCTGTCTTTGAATGTAACAACGAGTGTTTTTTTAGAGCCGTCCTTTACAGGCTTGATAAGATACATCTTGGCTTTTTCCATCACCGTTCCGTCTTTATCAAGAGATACAGTCTGGAAATCGATACTCGGTCTGCCTGTTACAGCGCCCACACCTTTGAGTTCTGCAATCTTTGTATCTTCACCGAATGCCTCTTTAACCTGCGCAGCAGTCAAATCTATTGGCATTACGAGGGTATTCCATTTGTTCAAAGTGAAGTTACGTTTTAGATAAACCGTAGCAAATTTTTCACCTTGATAGTCGGCGTCGCGCATATATTGGTCGCTCGTAGTATCTTCGTCAAGAACGAAAGGAAGCTGACCAACATAATATAGCTGCAAGTTGTCGATACCAATATAATCCGTATCGTAGTAGTA
>CAVFYC010000091.1:0-8433 GCA_963626585.1 Christensenellaceae bacterium Phil1
TTTAAATTAGATGCGTCGGAATTTAAATTAGGTCTGACCTCGTAAAAACGATATGCGTTGTGTTTTTGAGGAAATCAAAGAGAGAGAAATATGTTTTGCTGAAAAAAATGATAAACAGGTAACTATGAAAAATTGCAAGGCGTAAGTATTAATCATAATCAGACACCCTTTCACGGGTGTCTGATTATGGTGTGATGAAATGCAGCGGCGTTTGTCCGTTGCAAAGTTGGGTTATGCTTCTGTTGCAAGCTGTTCGAGCCGTTTCTCGCCTATTGTTTCGATTTTTGAGTTCTCGATGGCTTTTGCGGCTTTGTCGTTGTCGTCGGTGCGGAAGATGATTACTCCGTGTCCCGAAACGAGGAAGGAATATAGGTAGGTGATGCTCAGTCCCTCGGATGCAAGAATGGCGATAACGTCGGCAGCACGCCCGGGAACGTTGTCGATTTCAACGGCGAACACTTCGGAAAGTGCAACTGCCACACCTGCGTCTTTCAACACTTGGCATGCTTTTTCGGGCGTGCCGCATATTATGCGGCAGATGCCGTATTCTACGGTGTCGGCGATGTTTGAGGCGATGAGCGACACGCCTGCGTTTTTCAGGAGTTCCAGTACTTGGAGCAGCGAGCCCGACTTATTCTCGATGAATACTGATAGTTGTCTTACTGTCATAATTTATGGTATTAATAGTGTTTCCTCAAATCTTTTACTCTCACGGCCTTGCCGTCGTTCTTGGGCAGCGAACCGCTTGGAACGAGTTTTACTTTTGGCGTGAGCAATATCTCGTCTTTCAGAGCGTGGGCAATGCTTCGCGTTAGTGCTTCGAGTTTGCCGTAATCATCGGTGAAGAGTTGATTCAACTCAACTTCGACCGTCATACTGTCGTTGCTTTCGAGAGTTTCGAGCGTGATGAGATAATTTGGCGAGAGCTCCTTGAATTGCAGAATCACCTGCTCAATTTGCATGGGGAATATGTTTACGCCTTTGAGTATTATCATATCGTCGCTGCGCCCTTTCATTCGGTCGATGCGCTTGTGGTGGCGTCCGCATGGGCATTCGCCGGGAATGATACGCGTGAGGTCGCGTGTGCGGTAGCGCAGCAGCGGCATTGCCTCGCGGTTGAGAGTGGTGAGTACGAGTTCGCCGATTTCTCCGTCGGGTACAGGCTCGAGTGTTTGCGGATTCACGATTTCTACAATGTAGTTGTCTTCCCACACGTGCATACCGTTTTGCTCCTTGCACTCAAATGCTACGCCCGGCCCGCACATTTCGGTCATTCCGAAACTGTTGTAGGCTTTCACTCCAAGGTTTTCCTCAATTCTCCGGCGCTGTTCCTCGGTATGAGGTTCGGCTCCGATGAGCAGAGTGGTGAGCTTGGTGTCGCGGCGAGGGTCGATGCCCAATTCCTGCATCACCTCGTAGAGACGAGTGGCGTAGCTCGGGATTGCATGTAGCCCGGTGGTGCCGAAATCGGTGATGAATTTTATCTGGCGGCGCGTGTTGCCCGCAGCGGCAGGCACTGTGAGCATTCCTACGCGCTCGGCGCCGTATTGCATTCCCAGACCGCCGGTAAACATTCCGTAGCCCGACGTGTTTTGAAACACATCGCAGGGGCGAAGTCCCACCATCCACATGCAGCGTGCCATGGCGTTTGCCCATTCGTCGATGTCTTTCTTGGTGTGAAGCACAACGATTGGCGTGCCTGTGGTTCCGCTCGACGAATGTAGGCGTATGCATTGCTCAAGCGGCACGGCAGCCATTCCAAACGGGTAGTTGTCGCGCAGATCCTGCTTGGTGGTGAAAGGCAACCGCCTTATGTCGTCGAGCGATTTGATGTCGTCGGGCTTCAAGCCCATCTCGGCGAAACGTTTGTTGTAGAACGGCGAACGGGTGCACCGTTCCACAGTATCTTTGAGCCTTGTAAGTTGCAAGGCTTCCAACTCGGGACGGCTGAGAAGCTCCATCTCGGGATTGAAATAACTCGGGTAACTCATGGTATGTATCCTTGTAGTTTTTTGAGTATATGTGTGCACGTTTATTTTAGTGCACGTTTGTCTATCACGAATTTGCTCTTGCCCTGGCTGCGCTCGATTGTGTTCGGCGCCTTGAGTTTGATTTTCGCGCTGATGCTTAGTACGCTCTTGAGCTTGTGTTCGAGTTTTTTCTCAAGCGCTTCGAGCGGCGCAAGCGTATCTATTTTGTCGTTGAAGAATTCTTGGCGCACTTCCACCTGCACTTCAAGCGTATCAAGGTTGTTTACGCGGTCGACAACAAGGAGGAAACGCGGCGCAAACTCCTCGGTGCTGAGAATAACGCTCTCCACCTGCGAAGGAAATACGTTGATGCCGCGAATGATAAGCATATCGTCGCTGCGCCCTACGATGCGCGTCATTTTTACGTTGGTCCTGCCACACGCACATTTGTCGTGAACAAGCGAACATAAGTCCTTGGTGCGATAGCGAAGCAGCGGCATTCCTTCTTTTGTGAGGGTGGTGAAAACAAGTTCGCCGGTTTCGCCGTCAGAAAGGGTCTCTAGTGTATTGGGATTGATGATTTCTGGATAGAAATGGTCCTCGTTTATATGCGAACCGTTCTGCTCCTGACATTCATAGCTCACACACGGCCCCATAATCTCGCTGAGACCATACAGATTGTATCCTTTCAATCCCAGACGGCTTTCGATTTCTTTTCGCATGTTTTCCGTCCACGGTTCCGCGCCGAAAGCACCGATTTTGAGGTTTATGTCATCTTTTGTGATGCCCAGGCGATCCATAGTCTCCGACAAATACAGAGCGTAAGAGGGTGTGCAGGCAATTCCGGTGATACCAAGGTCGCGGATAAGCCTCACATGTTTTTCACTGTTGCCCGTAGAGGTGGGAACAACGGCTGCCCCGAGGTTTTCAACCCCGTAGTGTGCCCCCAGACCGCCCGTGAACAAGCCGTAGCCGTATGCAACAGAGAATGTGTCGTTGCGCGTTACGCCGTAAGCCGACAGACAGCGGCTCATACACTCACTCCAAACGCCGATGTCCTTGCGGGTATAACCTACAATGGTCGGATTTCCTGTGGTGCCCGATGACGCGTGAATTCGAATGATTTCGCTTTGCGGCGCGGCCTGAAGTTGAAACGGATAGTTGTCTCGTAAATCTTGTTTGGTGGTAAATGGTAATTTCTTTATGTCCTCGATGGTTTGAATATCATCGGGGCGAATGTCCATTTCTTGCAGCTTGTTGCGATAGAAAGGGACGTTGTGGTAAACATATTCCACTATTTTGTGAAGACGTTTGCCTTGCAGAGCGCTCATCTCGTCGCGGCTCATACATTCTTTATTGGGATTCCAAATCATGGCGTTGTTGTGGTTAATCTATTGGGTGGTTTTCCTTAAAAATCTGCATTCGTTTTTCCAACACGGCATACTGTGTGTCTTTTATGAAAGATGTGCACACCCGAAGGCCTTGTTGTCGGCTTCCCGTGGTATCAAGTGAAATCGCGCTCACACCATAATACATCAATTCGCGTGCAAGTTCGCTGCCGGTCATACCTGGATAAGCTATAGTGAAGTAAAAACCGTCTGCAATGGGTTCGTCGAGATCTTTGTCGTACACAATATTGAAACCATTAGCGAGGAAAATTTCTTTAAGTTTGGCCGCGCGCCGACCATATTCGCCGATGTCTTTACGGAAGTCGTATTCTCCGTCGCTGGCAGCCTTTAACATTGCCGCCATAGCGTATTGTGCGCTATGGCTTGTGCCACTTGATAGGGCGTAGAGTACTCTGTGGATAAAAACAGAGCCGAACTCGCCGTTTCCATACCTGTTTGTGAGCGCCGGATAAGCACGGTGGTAAAGATTGTTGCTTATGCAGCTCACAGCTATTCGCTCGCCGGCGTAACTGAAAGCCTTGCTGCCGCTAATCAACAGCACGTAATTGTCAGTATATCTTGCTACGGTGGGCTGATAAGGCTCTTTGAACGGTTCGCTCAGGTTCTTGCGGAAATCCATGGCGAAGTAAGCCAAATCTTCCAGCACAATAGCGTCATATTTCGCCGCGAGAGTTCCAATTGTTCTGAGCTCGTCTTCATTCAGGCAGACCCAGCTCGGATTGTTCGGGTTGCTGTAGATTATTGCTGCGATATTGCCTTTCTCAAGGTATTCTTCGAGTTTTGCCCCGAGCTTGTCGCCGCGATAGTCATAGACATCAAACGTAGCATATTTCGTTCCCATCACAACACATTGCTGCTTCTGCACGGGAAATCCGGGATCGATAAAAAGAATTGTGTCTTTCTGCGGGTTTGCCTGGCTCGCTGTAAGAAATGAAGCAAATGTGCCTTGCATCGAACCGCACACAGGAACGCAGCCTTCGGGATTGATGTCAACTCCAACGAATGCCTTTATAAATCGGGCGGCTTCGTTTTTGAGCGCATCAAGTCCGTTAATGTTGGGATATAATCTTGCGATTCCGTTTTGAAGCGCTTTTATTTGCGCATCAACTCCAAATTGCGAAGGAGGGAGTCCGGGCACGCCCATTTCCATTCTTACATATTCTTCGCCCGATTCTTTTTCGGCCTGTGCCGCTACCGCAACAACTTCACGAATTGTAGCTTTTCCGAAATCGCGAATGCCGAGGGCGGAAATTGCTTTGTCTACAATTTCCTTGCTTATAGGAGTGGCGGAGCTCATTGTTTTGTACTGTTATATCCGAGGTCGAACGCCTTGATATTGCCTTCCACCACTTCTTCTCCGCGCTTGGCAAACACGGCTCTGATGGCGCTTCTAAGATTGTCCGCGCTGACTATCTGCAAATAGGGCGCGGCCATTCCGAGCAGTATCATGTTTGCGCTTTTGGGCGTATGGTTATCCTTTGCCATGGTCTCGATGTCTTGCTTTGCCACGTGGGGAAGACTGTCGAGCTCGTTCTGCAAATCTTGTTCGTCGGGATAGTTTGGAATATTGACAAAAGGTTTCGAAGAAGTAACAACCCAGCCGTCTTTTGCCAGGCAGTCAACATAGCGCAAGGCTTCCATCGGTTCCATTGAGATTATAAGGTCGGCTTGTCCTTGCGGAATCAAATCGCTGTAGATTTGTTCTGTGCTCAGGCGCAGATTGCTCTGCACATCTCCGCCGCGCTGGCTCATTCCGTGAACTTCCGCTTGTTTCAGAGATATTCCTGCTTCTGTGGCAGCCTGTCCTATCACCGTTGCAATGGAGAGAATTCCTTGTCCTCCCACTCCTGATAATATAATGTCCTTTTTCATTTTTTCTGTGCTTTTTGTTTGCGGAGACGACGGTTGAGAGTCTGAATGCACTCTCGGCGCGGAATTATCACCGACACGCCGTTGTAGTTTATTTCTTCGCGTATGATTCTTGTGATTTCGTCCATATTTTTAGGCAGAGGCACTACCACGTGTATATGTTCCGGTTCTACGCCAACGCCTTTGCATATGGCTTCAAACTTGTTTGTTCCTGCGCTGTCTTGCCCGCCTGTCATGGCTGTGGTAAGGTTATCCGAAATTATGACTGTTATATTTGCTTTGTCGTTCACGGCGTCGAGCAATCCGGTCATGCCCGAGTGTGTGAAAGTGGAGTCGCCTATTACGGCTATTGCGGGAAACAGTCCTGCGTCGGCGGCACCTTTTGCCATCGTTATCGAAGCTCCCATGTCCACGCAGCTTGCAAGGGAGTTGAATGGCGGAAGTGCGCCGAGCGTGTAGCAACCTATATCGCCGAAGATGCGTGCGCCGGGGTATTCGGCAGCCACTTTGTTGAGCGCGGTGTAGACATCGCGGTGTCCGCAGCCCTGGCAAAGTGCGGGCGGACGGCTCACAACATTCTTTGCTGGCTCGAAATTCTGGCCGCACCCTTCGCCGAGAGCCTTTGCCACGATATCGGGGTTCAGTTCGCCCGTTCGGGGAAGATTGCCCGTGAGACGGCCTTTTATATTATAGCCTTTGCCCAAAAGTTTGCGCACTTCTTCTTCAACCACGGGCTGTCCGTCTTCTGCCACAAGTATAGCGTCGCTTTTTTCTGCGAGTTCTTCTATCTGTTGTTGGGGCAGCGGGTATTGCGAAACCTTTACAATTCCGGTGATGTCCTTTGGAGCGCATTCTTTGACGTAGTTGTATGCAATTCCGCAGGCAATTACTCCCAATCCTTTGCCGCCTGAAATGTTTTCGTATCTGTTGAATTCCGATTTCTCGCTCAACTGCTCCATTTCTTCCTGCTTGCCAATCAATTTAAGGTATTGCTTGCGCGCAATGGCCGGCAGCAAAATCCAATGCTTGCCTTCGTCGGCGTGCATCTCATTGGGCTCGGCGCAATCGCGTAGCTTGATGGCCGCACGCGAATGGGCGAGGCGCGTAACAATACGCAGAAGCACCGGCAGTTTCAGGTTCTCCGACATGGCAAATGCGGTGTGCATCATGTCGTATGCCTCCTGTTGCGTTGAAGGTTCGAAGATAGGAATCATGGCGAACTTGCCGTAGAAACGGCTGTCCTGCTCGTTTTGCGACGAGTGCATGCTGGGGTCATCGGCTGCGAGCACAACCAAACCGCCGTTCACGCCGGTCATCGCACTGTTCACAAAAGCGTCGGCACATACGTTCATGCCCACATGTTTCATGCAGACGAGCGCGCGTTTGCCGGCATACGACATTCCAAGTGCCGCCTCCATTGCCGTCTTCTCGTTGGTGCACCAACGGCTATGCACGCCGCGCGCCTTAGCTGTGGCATCGGATTGTATAAATTCGGTGATTTCTGTAGAGGGAGTGCCCGGATAGGCATACACTCCGCTCAGCCCGGCGTGGATAGCCCCCAAAGCGATGGCTTCGTCGCCGAGCAATAGTCTTACATTATTCATTATTTTAGTCTTGTTACTTTCTGAAAAGTTTTCATGAATTATCATGTTCTTTACAAAGGTAGTAAAATTATTGCTATCTTGATAGTGTTGGTAGGGTTTATCTTGAAAAATCACAGATTTCTCTCAAAAAACAGATAAAAGTGCTTGCGGGTAGAAAGAAATGCGTTTCAGTTCCAAAGAAGCCTCGTTTGCAAAGCAAAAAATCAAGTCTGAAAATCATACGCTTAGATATGGATTTCCCGATGTCAGACATTATTTGAATAATGTCTGACATTGTTTGAAAGATATCAGACATTGTTTTCCCGTTTTGCGGTAATAGTTTTTAGGGCTCCCCAAAGTATGCCGACAAAAGGGTTGCTGCGGCAAATGGGGACGCAGTGAATAATTGTGGCGGCAGACGTTGGGAGACGTCAAACGGTTGCGGCGGAGCGCAGATACTTCTTGCGGTGTTTCACAATGGTCTCCATGTTTTGCTGTGCCCATTGCGTGAGCGAATGAATTATCGGAACGAGGCTTGCGCCCGTTTCCGTGAGTGCGTACTCCACTCTCATCGGAACTTCGGGGTACACCGTGCGGTTCACAAGCCCGTCGGCTTCAAGGGTGCGCAATGTGCAGGAGAGCATCTTGGTTGAAATGTCGGGAATAAGCTTTCCGAGTTGGTTGAACCTTGTGCTGCTGTTTTCGCTAAGTATTAAAATCACGAGTAGCGCCCATTTGTTTCCAAACCTTGCCACTACATTTCTCACGGGGCATATTTCTATTACGGAAAATTTCTCAGTTTTTTTTTGCATGTCCAAATAGTTTGTTTTCAACAAGAGTGAGTTTTTTGTTACCTACTCACATTTTTGTAACGTCTTGTATATTAGTTTTGTTCTCTATACTTTTGCAGTGTAAAAAAGAAAGTTGTATTGCGAATGTAAAGTTAGTTTTTCGCAACGGGACGGCAAAATTTTTGTTGAACAAAATATATAGATTGAAATGAAACAGATTGAGAAAATTGCAAGTGCAGAAAATTTCAGCGCGATATGCGTTGGAGAGTTTAACGCTCTCGGAGATTATACTCTTGAGCTCGGACCTGATGTTAAGATTCCCGGCAAAGTGTTTGGCGGGCAGGCTTTGGGTGCTACCGGAGGTGAGTTCTCGTTCCAGGTGTTTCAGCCCGGAAGTGAAACGGGATTTCTTCATACTCACAAGAATCACGAGGAACTTTACTTTTTCCTTGCTGGAGAGGGCGAGTTTCAAGTTGACGGAAAAATCTTTCCCGTATCCGAGGGTAGTGTGGTGAGAGTTGCGCCGGCCGGCGAGCGTTCGGTGAGAAACAACGGCAGCAAACCGCTCGTAATGCTTTGCGTGCAATATCGCGGAAATACGTTCACGGCCGAAGATGCTGCCGACGGCGTGATTCTGCAAAAGCCGGTGGAATGGTAATGGCTTGACAGATAATGCTGTAAAGCGTTGGCGTGTAAAAGAAATCCGGCAGAAAAAATTCTGCCGGATTTCTTTTTTGTGTTTCTCTTTTGGGAGTGATTTTTCGGTTAGTTCTGTAAAAGACGTAATGTTTTGAAAAACAATGGGTATACG
>CAVFYC010000092.1:0-8175 GCA_963626585.1 Christensenellaceae bacterium Phil1
TCCGCCGCATCTAATTTAAATTTGGTGGCCCGGAGTTTTTACGGTGTTCCGTTGCCTTTTCGGCGCATCTCATAAGTCTTGTCTTTAAGTCCTTTACGGGATTTCTGTTTGCGACGCAAGTCTTACCGTTGCTGATTTTGTTTGAACAGCGTATAACAATAGCGTTTCCCACACGTATATCTTTACAAAAAGGCATTAATAGGGAGCTACTTTGCCGCAGAACTCATTTTTTATATATATTTGCACATTAGAATATTAATATAAAATTTTTCCTTGCAATGAAGAAATTGTTTTTTACCCTTATTGCCGCGCTCATGATTGGCGGCGCAACAACCGCAAGCGCTCAGATAAACTTCGGCGTAGTGGGCGGTTTGAATGTTTCAAAGCTTTCGTATGACCGCAGCACGCTTTTCGGCTCTGAAAATCGCGCCGGCTGGTTTATTGGTCCCAAGATGTGGGTGAAAGTTCCCCTCGTAGGTTTGGGCGTGAACGCAGCTGTGGAATACAACCAGCGTCGTCTTTACGGCGAAGTCAAGAACACCGACGGCAACATCTCGAAGGCCGACTACTACAAGTCGATAGAAATTCCTATCAACGTGCGCTACAGCATAGGACTCGCATCGCTCGCATCAATATATGCCGAGACAGGTCCGCAGTTCGGCTTCACGGTGGGCGACAAAACACCCTCGGAAATCGTAAAATTCAAATCGTCTAACGTTACATGGAACGTAGGACTCGGCGTGCGCCTTGTGAGCCATCTTGAAATTGGTGCAGCCTACAACATTGCCCTAAGCAATTTCGGAAATATCCATGTTCCCGTGCTTTCCGACGCAATAAAGAGTGCCAAGAGCGACTTCAAATCAAACTCTTGGCAGATTTCGGCAGCCTATATCTTCTAACAGAAGCATAGAAACAAACACTCCCTATCCTCTCTGCATTGCAATTGCAACGTAGAGAGGATAGTTTTGAAATCCAACATACAAGAATGATATGAAGAGGCTTTTTTTAATGATTTTCGCCGCAGTTGCGGCGATTTCTTCAAACGCCGCCGAAACTCGGCGCTGGATACGTTCCAACGATATCTCGCCCGACGGCTCCAAAATAGCATTCGTTTATCACGGCGACATATTTGTGGTTCCCGTAGGCGGCGGAACAGCACGACAAATTACCAGCAATTCCGCCTATGATACCGACCCGAAATGGTCGAAAGACGGCAAACTCATCGCATTCTCCTCTGACCGTCTCGGAGGATTCGACGTATACGTAACTTCATCTGAGGGAGGAACACCAAAACGCCTTACCACCAATTCCACATCCGAGAGAGTTGCCGCTTTCCTCGCCGACGGACGAATTCTCTACCGCACATATTATATGCCCACCGCAGAAGACGGAACTTTCCCCGGACATTTTGCGCACATCTACTCGGTGGATACCGCCGCCTCGCGCCCCAAGAGATTCTCCGAGCTATATATGGCAGAAATTTCGGTGAACAAAAACGGCGATGTGCTCTACCAAGACAAAAAAGGTATGGAGGACAATCTGCGCAAACACCACACATCGCCCGTTACACGCGACATCTGGCTAACGACACTCGACCCCGCAAAACGCACATACAAGAAACTTTCCGACTACGCCGGAGAATGTTTGAATCCGTGCTGGGCTCCCGACGGCAAAAGCTACTACTATCTTGAAGAAAGCTCAGGCTCGCTCAACGTGTGGAAGAGAAATATTGACGGCAGCAGCAAAAAACAAATCACATTCTTCAAGAAAAATCCCGTACGTTACCTCTCGGTTGCAGAAAACGGGCAGATGAGTTTCAGTTATAACGGCGACCTTTACACAATGCGCGAGGGAGAAGAGCCGAAAGTCGTTGACATAAAAATTATATCCGACAACACACACGCCGACCGCGTAACAACCACAATAACAAGCGGCGGAATAGGCAGCGTATCCCTTAGCAAAGACGAGAAAACCATTGCATTCACCGCAAGAGGCGAGGTATACGTAACCACACCCGACTACGAAACCTGCAAACGCATCACAAACACTCCTTGCGCCGAGACAAACGTTTCGATATCCCCCGACGGCAAAACTTTGGTGTATGACAGCGAGCGCAACGGCGTTTGGGGAATTTACAAAACCACTATGCCACGAAAAGAAGACGAGAGTTTTGTTTACGCAAAGGAGCTAAAAGAAGAACCAATCATTACCGGAAACGAAATATACTACGAGCCGCAATTTTCACCCGACGGAAAAAAAATTGCATACTGGGCAAATCGCACCGAGCTGCGCGTTTACGACATCGCAAGCAAGACTTCGCGCACCGTGATCCCGGCAAAAGACAATTATTCCTACTCTGATTTTGATTTATATTTCGAATGGTCGCCAAACAGTAAGTATCTGTTAGCATCATATATGCCCAACGGAGGCTGGAACAACATGGACGTAGCGCTGGCATACGCCGACGGTTCAAAAGTAGTCAATCTCACAGAAAGCGGCTACTCAGATTATAACGCGCACTGGGCACTTGGTGGAAAAGCCGTGGCATTTGCGAGCGACCGCGACGGTTATCGTAACCACGGAAGCTGGGGTACGCAAAGAGATGTGTACTTAATGTTTCTCGACCAGGAGGCATACGACCGTTTTAATATGAGCAAAGAAGAACGGGAACGCTACGACGCGGCTAAGAAAAAGCTTGAAGAAGACAAGAAAAAGAAGGACGACGAAAAGAAAGACGATGCCAAAGACGACAAGAAGGACAAGAAATCCAAGAAGTCGGACAAGAAAGATGCGGCAAAGGACAAAAAGGATGCAAAGTCGGCTGGCAAAAAAGACGAAAAGGCAAAGAACGACACTGTTGAGGATTTCAAACTTCTTCTCGAGGGACGCGAAGACCGCATAGCGCGTCTCACAATGGCTTCGTCCTATCTTGGCGATTACGCTCTCAATCCCGAGGGCACCAAGATCTATTATATTGCGCAGTATGCCACGAGTTGCGACATTCATGTGCGAGATCTCGTAGATGGTAGCGACCGCATTGCAGTTCCCGACTTTGGTTTTAATTCCTTCACCCTATCTGCCGACGGCAAGAACGTTTATGCGGGCGGCAGGAAGATACGCAAAGTTTCCCTTGACAACGGAAATCAGAAATTCATCGAAATTAAGGCCGACTACGACTACAAGATTACGGAGGAGAACGCCTACATTTTCGAGCATGTGGTAAATCTTCTGAAACAGAAGTTCTATCGCACCGACATGAACGGAGTTGATTGGGACGGATACGCAAAGAATTACCGCGAGTTCGTTTCCGACATCGACAACAAGTATGATATGGCAGAAATGCTCAGCGAAATGCTTGGCGAGCTCGATGCTTCTCACACTGGGGCGAGATATCGCGGCACACGCGCCGAACTTACCACTGCCAGTCTCGGAGCATTTTTCGACGAGTCCTATGAAGGCGCAGGTCTCAAGATAAAAGAAATTCTCAAGCAGGGACCTCTTGACTTCATTGGCAGCAAAATAAAAGAAGGAGATGTGATTACCAAAATCAACGGCAAGCTCATCGAAAAAGACAAAGACTATTTCCCGTTGCTTGCAGGGCTTTCGGGAAAACATACATTGCTCACGCTCACAAATGCAAAGGGCAAGGGCGAATATGAGCAGGACGTGAAACCCGTAGGTCCCGGCACAATCAACGAGCTGCTCTATCAGCGCTGGCTCAAGAGGCGCGAAGAAATTGTGGAGAAGTATTCCGGCGGAAAAGTGGGCTATGTTCACGTGCGGGCAATGAATGCCCCGAGTTTCCGCAAGGTTTTCTCGCGCGTGATGGGCAAGCTGCGCACAAAGGAAGCCCTCGTCGTGGACATTCGAAACAATGGCGGCGGCTGGCTTCACAATGATCTCGGAATTTTGTTGAGCGGAAAACTTTTTGCAACCAATGAACCGCGCGGACAATTCCTCGGAAACGACCCCTACATGCGTTGGGTGAAACCCTCGGTGGTAGTAATGAGCCAAAACGACTACTCAAATGCCCACGGATTCCCGTTCATGTACAAAACCCTCGGCATGGGCAAACTCGTAGGTGCGCCCATGGCGGGCACGATGACCGCCGTATGGTGGGAGACACAGGTTGACGGAGATTTGACAGTGGGTGTGCCACAGGTGGGAGTAAAGGATTTGAAAGGCAACTACCTTGAAAACCAAACTCTCGAGCCCGATGTGGAAGTGATACCCACTCCCGAACAAACTCTCAACGATGACGATGTGCAGATAAAGCGCGCCGTCGACGCAGTGCTCGGCAAGTAAGAAAATTTACGTAATATCGCCGAAAATCCCAAGGTTTCGGGCAACAACGCCCCGCCTTGGGATTTTCTTTTCCCCCACCCTTTTCAACCCATTTCGCCGCCCGAGAAAACACAAGCGCATATCGCGAAAACAATGTCTGATATTATTTAAACAATGTCAGACATTATTCAAATAAAGTCTGATATCAGAAAAACCATATCCCAAACGCTTTTTTGCAGACTATATTTATATGACTCCGCAAGCCGCAGCAGAAGCTTTGTTCCGCATGGCGAAAAAACAAGTCGGCATCTAAGAAAAACTCCGCCGCATCTAATTTAAATTCCGACGCATCTAATTTAAATTTCATGGCCCGGAGTTTTTCGCATGTCGCATCTCGTTTTTCCGGCATATAATATAAACGGTACGAAAAGGCAAATCCGCCCCATTTCGCCCCATTTTCAAAAGCTGCAAAAGGGAAAAGAAACGGCAAAAGCATTTTTTAACTTACACACGCGCGCCGCCATGTGCAAAACTCGGGCAACGCCCTTTGCAGCCGTCGTTGCAGGATTTTTAATTTCTGTTTATTTCACCCCGAAATCCTATCCCTAAAAAGCTATGTCGTTCATTTTGACCCACTTTTTCTTTGCCATCCGAATATAATTACATATCTTTGCAAACGTATGAGGAAAACAGAAGACAAACATCTTATCAAAAAACTGATAATACTGCCCGTATTATTGATTTTGTCCGTCGTCTGCGCTCACGCACAGGAAACAGGAAAAGCCACCTACTATTCCCATCGCCTGCATGGCGCAAGAATGAGCGACGGCACCAAATATCATCGCGACAGCATGACCTGCGCACACAAAACATACCCCTTGGGAACTACACTCAAAGTGAAGAATCTCATAAACGATAAGGAAGTGTACGTAAAAGTTACCGACCGCGGGCCTTTTGGACACAGCAGAATCATCGACCTGTCGTATGCCGCAGCCAAGGAACTCGACATCATTCGTTGCGGAGTGGGCAGTGTGCAAATTGAAAAGGTTGAACCGTGGATTCCATTCTGCAATGAAGAATATTCAAGCGTTCCACAGTTGAAACTCACCGATCCCAACACCGGCGAATACGTTACGCTCGCCGAAGCAAAGGCTGCAAAAGACGCGGAGTTGGCACAGAAATCACAGAAAATTGCAGTAGCAAAACTTCCAAAGGTCAAGAAACCCGAGCCACGCTATCGCATCATGCGCAACGTGCTCTCGGCAAAAAGCAAATAAGCCGCAGTTTTTGCGACAAGCAATCAAAAACACACAAAAAAGGCGACAACCACTCGGTTATCGCCTTTTTTGTTTCCCCCACCCCTTGGAGCAAAAATCCCAAGCGGGCAAGACAGTACAATATTATATATAGTACATTTCTTCAGCCACGTTTGCGGCAGCCGTAGCACGCAAGCGCCGCCCATATCAGGAGCAAAAGCATCGCCAACACATTTCCGGCCGAACATACTAGCATTCCCAACGCCGCCGACGCATTCAAAATGCGCAAGGCACGGCGCGGACTCACCTTTTCGTCGAGAAGATACGAATACAACTGAGCAAGTTTCACCAAAGGCCAGCTGCAAAAAAAATAGTTCGCTATATTGTTTCCCAAATTCCTGAAAGATATGCCGCGCAAAGCGTTGGCGCCGGAATTCGACAGGGTAAAAGTCATTTCTTTTCTCATCTCGTTTCGTTTTTGTCGTTGTTTACGATGCAAAGGAACCGAAACGTGATGACAATCTGCGTCAACGTTGAAATTTAAGTGTTAAATCTTCGGCTTTTTCTCTGAGAAAAGCGATAAACTTATCCGACCCCGTAACTTCTACATCGCCGAAAAGCCCAAACACAAAGCGCATCGCGCCAAGATAACTGCATACTTTGTCGCGGAAAACCGATGTGCCGTCGGCGGCAAGGCTCACAAATTTTCGCGCCTGCGGATATTCTTCACACAGCAACGCAGCGGCGCGGGGCGACAGGCGCATCTCGATTTCATCAACAGGCACATCGGTGAAACCAAATGCGTCGGTGTAGATATTCTCGTGCTTAGGTTCTGAAATCCACTTCACGTCGAGCAACTTCACCTCGCCTATCCGCGCAATTTTGAACGTTTTGTTTTCGCCCGTGCTTATTTCAAAACAGCGGATATCGTCATTCGAATTAATAAAGCGGTAGGGCTCCACAATTCTGTCGCTTATGCTTTCACCGCGAAGCGAACGATAAGATTTCAGCACCACTGTGAGTCGCTGCTTTATGGCTTCGTAGAGCAACGAGGTGTTGTTGGCGAGCTGACTGTCTGTGTCGTGGTTTTCAAGAATACGGTAATTGTATATTCTGTCGAGCTTTCTCCTAAGATTTTTAATCTGTGTGCTGTTGTCGCTGACCGATGAAAGTATTTGCGCAACGGTTGCCGCCTCGTCTTCGCTGAACATTATGCTTCCGGTAATCTTGCGAAAAAACGGCGAGTTGCGGTCTATGCGATAAACATCTTTGTCGTGGGAAACAATAAAGCCCATTTGCTTGAACGCAGAAAGGTAACGGTAAACCGAGCGCGGGTTCAAGGAGAGTTTCTCGGCCACTTGCGAGATGTTCAGCCCGGTGTTGCCGGCAAGGAGTGCCATAAGTTTCAGTTGACGTTCGAGTTTGTTCAGCTCCATACGGTTATAATTTTGCGCAGAAGGCTTTTTCTGCAGACACAATAGGAGATTTTCTAACTATTATCGCTAATTTTACAATCAAAATTAGCGATAATCTTCCGTATAACAATCAAAAAACAAACGATAATGAAAACTACATTTCTTTCGCTGCTTATTTTTCTGCTCGCAACAAGCGCAGCGGCACAGACCCACATTCCTGCTTCGCAGATTCACTGCCGTGATCCGTTTATAACGGTAGACAAGGAAAACGGCGAGTATTATCTTATAGTTTCAAAGCGAGGGCCGGAAAACGCGAGGCTGTTTGCCTACAAGAGCAAGGACCTTGAATATTGGGACGAGGCCGGCTATGTTTACCATATGCCCGCAGGTTACAAATGCCCCGACGACTGGTGGGCACCAGATACGTATTTCTACAACGGCAAATACTATTGTTTTGTAACGGTAGCCAACCACGCAAAAGGGATAATGCGCGGAACCACTGTTTTGCGCTCCGACAACGGTCCGCTCGGCCCTTACAAAAACATCATTCCCGACAAACGCCTGTTTATAACGCCTCCCGGAATGCAATGCCTCGACGGTTCGCTCTATGTTGACAAAGAAGGCGAGCCCTGGGTGGTTTTCAGTGTGGAATGGAACGGACCTAATGTGGTTGACAGCATCGGAGAAATATGGTGTCAGCGGTTGAACAAAAATCTCGACGGCACAGTGGGCGATCCGCAGCGTCTGTTCCGCACTATAGATGCGCCATGGGCAAGAGAAGCAAGCGGAAAAGCCATCGTAACCGACGCGCCGTTTATATGGAACGACGAGAAAAGCGGCAACCTGCTCATGCTATGGTCGAGCTTTGCCCCAAAATACGCCGTAGGTCAGGCTGTGTCGACTTCGGGCAAGGTTACCGGGCCTTGGGTACACGACAAAAACATAATCTTCTCAACCAACGGCGGGCACCAAATGGTTTTCCGCGATTTGAAAGGCAATCTAAAAATGTCGTTCCACTCTCCTAACGAAGCGGGAAGCGCTCTCACAATTCGCGATATCCAAATCAAGAACGGCAAATTCCAGCCCGTGAAATAAACGGTGGTTTTTGCAGAGAAGCAAACGGCATTCCATAAGCCGGAATCCCGTTGCGAGAGACAAGAAATCCTATGTCGTAAAAACGGCATAGGATTTTGTTTTAACGATGTCGCATCTCGCGAAAA
>CAVFYC010000093.1:0-7964 GCA_963626585.1 Christensenellaceae bacterium Phil1
TGTTTTGAAGCATTTTTCTTTTGTCTTTTAGCTTTGAAGAAACAGTCTTGACGCCATTAACTTGCCAAGAGATCAGCATGAGTTCGTCAAGAGATCAGATGTGTTTCGCCAAGAGGTCCGAGGAGTTTGTCTTACTTCGGCCGAAGTAAGCACGTTGATCGGCCGAAGTAAGCACGTTGATCGACCGAAGTAAACACGTTGAACGGCCGAAGTAAGACAAAGAGAACGGACAATAAGACGTGTTTCCCCGCATGAAAAGGCAAGTTTCTCCGCATGTGTTAGCCAAGAGGTCCGAGGAGTTTGTCTTACTTCGTACGAAGTAAGCACGTTGATCGTACGAAGTAAACACGTTGAACGTACGAAGTAAGACAAAGAGAACGGACAAAAAGGAAAACTCATCGGACAAAAAGACATGTTTGCCCGCATGATTGGGATATATGAACGTATGATTTGAAATTATGGACGGACGAAAAAGCGCGTTGCCCGCATGAAATGAACCGTTGGACGCTTGGCTTGGAAAGATTGTAGGCTTGTTTCACACGAATGCTGCCTCCATTTCAGAATTCAATGGCGGTAGTACATCTGTCTCGGGCGGCAAAGCTACATTGAAGGAAGGTTTGCCGCAGATGAGGATAGGGTTATTTTACAGTCTTCCCGTTCAGATATTCGAGCAACGCGGGACGATAGGGGCGCGACACTGTGATGTGTTTGTTGCCTACAATCACGGTGTCTCCTTCAAGTACGCTTATTTTATCGAGCGCAATGATGAAAGAGCGGTGAACCCGCATGAATTTGTCGGAAGGCAGGGCCTGGCTCACGGCTTGCATTGTGGTGATGGTGTAGATTGGGGTTTTTCGGTTTGTGGTGTGTATCATCACATAGTCTTTGAGCGCCTCGATGTATAGGATTTCGTCGAGCGACACGGCCAGCAGCTTGTGCTCGCTGCGCACATAAATCTTTTCGCTCTCTTTGGAGTTGGACGATTCTTCCGCCTTTTTCTGCAATTCAAACCAATGGAGCGCTTTGTTTGCGGCGTTCATGAAATCACTGAAGCTTATTGGTTTCAGCAAATAGTCGAGCGCCTGTGTTTTGTAGCTTTCAATTGCGTATTCGCTGAAAGCGGTGGTGAATATAACCTTTGTTGCCGGGTCGATGATCTTTGAGAATTCCAAGCCGTTGAGGTCGGGCATTTGTATGTCGAGAAACAGCAATTGTGTGCCGTCTTCCTTTATTCTCCCGAGTGCTTCGATTGCACTGGTATACTTGCCCGTGAGCGTGAGAAATGGCACTCGGCTTGCATAGCTCGACAGCAGTTCAAGAGCCAACGGCTCGTCATCGATAATGGCGCAGGTTATGTTCATCGTGTCTGTATTATTAGGTGGGAGAAATATATTGTGCCGTCTTCATTTACGCCTTTCTGCCAATGGTAATGCCCGGGATAGAGGTTGTTGAGGCGTTGTTGCAGGTTTTGCAGCCCAATTCCGCCTGGACTAAGCTCCTTGCCGTTCTTGGGGAAATTGGAGTTCTCGCAGAAAAAGTCAATGACGCCGTCGCTTGTAGCCTCGAGCGAAATCTTTATGAAGCTCTTTTCCGAAAGGTTTATGCCATGCTTGAAAGCATTCTCTACAAGAGATATAAACAATAGGGGCGCTATGGCAATGTCGCAGTTGGCAGGAATGTTTTGCCTTACGTTGATTTCCACATTCGCCGCCGTGCGCATACGCATCAGGGTGATGTATGAATTCAGGAAGTCGGTCTCTTTTGAAAGCGGGGTGAATTGTGCCTGGTTGTCATACAACAGATAGCGCAACAAGCGTGAAAGTTCCTGTATGGCCTTTTGCGCCTTGTCGGAGTCAAACATTGTCAAGGCGTAGATGTTGTTCAGCGTGTTGAGAAGGAAATGCGGGTTAATCTGATTGCGCAGATTCTTCAACTCGGCGTTTCTCTTTCCAAGTTCGGCCTCTTTTCTTGCGTTTTCAGCCTTGTGCCAATTATGGCTAAGGCGACTTGCACAGCCAAAAGCAGCCACAAGCGACATGGTAACGGCATCTCTGAGCATGAAAAGCCAATGTGCCGGAACTTTCTTTGCTTCGCCCGGGTGGGGGTGAGGGTGAGGCATAACATAATTCAGCATCAGATGTATCAGCACCACTATCGCAAGAATAAGCAGTATTTCCAAAGCAAAGAACAACTGCCGTTTGTTGCGCATGAACAACTGGGGAACAAGCAGAAAGTAATTGATATAAAACATCGCAAACATCGTTAGCGGCACAAAGCACCACCGCAGATAATCATTGAGAGTTATCGTGCTTTGCCCGTGGTTGAATATCAACGGAGTGCTGAAAACAAAAAGCCATGCAAGCACATGCATGAACACTTCTGCCGTGTATGTGCTTACAAGACTTTTGTTTGCTTTTGACATGCCTATATCGTTAGATATCATCAGCTGCAAATTTAGCAATATTTACCTTATTCATATCTGATAGCCTCGATAGGATCCATTCCGGCAGCTTTCTTGGCAGGATACCAGCCAAAGAAAATACCCGTTGCCGAACAAACCACAAAACTAATCAACACGCTCCATGGCTGGATTACTATCGGCCATTTTGCAAAGATGTTTACGCCGAATGAAGCAAGTATACCGAAGATAACACCAATCAGTCCGCCCGTAACACTGAGCAATACCGCTTCGATAAGAAACTGGTTGAGAATATCCATGCCTCTTGCGCCCACTGACATACGGAGACCGATTTCACGCGTGCGCTCTGTTACCGAAACATACATGATGTTCATAATTCCAATACCGCCGACAATTAGCGAGATACAAGCCACGACCAAAAGCAGGGTAGTCATCAAATCGCTCGTGGAGTTCATCATTGTTGACAATTCCTTTTGCGAACGAATCGTAAAGTCATCGTCATATTCGCCCTCCTCGTTCTTTTTGATTTTGTGGCTTTCACGCAGAAGATTCGTAACGTCTTCGATAGCTTCGTCAGTGATGTCTTCGGTAAGCGCAGAGGCATTTATTCCCTGAAGATAAGTAACGGCAAGCACACGCTTCATGATAGTCGTATAAGGAGCCAAAACCACATCATCTTGGTCCATTCCGAATGAATTATATCCCTTGGATTTCAAAACACCAATGACTTTCATCGGAATAGAATTGAACCTAATCACCCTCCCAACCGGATCACTCCCGTCGGGGAAGAGATTATCCTTGACAGTCTTTCCTATTATGCAGACTTTGGCACTCGTCTTTATATCTTCGTCGGTAAATTTATCGCCTTCTTCAACCGTCAATTGACGGATAGTAAGGTAGTCGTTGTTTATACCATAAACGGTAGATGGCGTGTTGTTGTTTCCGTAAATGAATTGTCCGGAACTGTTTACACTTGGACTGATGGCTGCAAGATACTTTGCGTTGTCAACCAAATATTGAAAGTCTTTCAATTTCATCGATTGCATTTCGCTTGCATCTTGACGCACCCCACCAGGACCATTGTCTTGTCCGGGACGTATCATAATCATATTGGAACCCATTTCGGAGATTTGCTTTTGAATACTCTTCTTTGAGCCCTGACCTATGGCAAGCATGGTAATTACCGAAGCAACACCGATGATAATTCCGAGCATAGTGAGAAACGAGCGTAGCTTGTTGGCCGCGATTGCACGGAACGCTATTTGAAATAGATTGTGTACGTTCATAATTTATTCGTCTTTTGGTACAGGCAAACTTTTAAGAGTTTCTGCTGCCGACAGAATATTTTCATTCATCTTGTCGGAGCGGATAAGTCCGTCTCGCAAAGTGATTGTCCTGCTGCTATAACTTGCAATTTCGGGATTGTGAGTTACGAAAATAATAGTTATTCCCTCTGCGTGAAGTTCTTGAAAAAGAGTAAGGATCTCGAATGAAGTACGCGTATCAAGGTTACCAGTCGCTTCGTCGGCAAGCAATACAGAAGGATTGTTGACCAATGCACGCGCTATAGCAACTCTCTGCATCTGTCCACCCGACATCTGATTACTTTTATGGTACAGACGACTTCCGAGACCAACGCGCTTCAAAGCTTCAACCGATCTATTGAAACGTTCCTTTGCACTTATAGACGGATTATACATAAGAGGCAATTCTACATTTTCCACAGCGGTTGTCTTGGGTAGCAGATTGTAGTTCTGAAATACGAATCCGATTTTTCTGTTACGAAGAACGGCACGTTGGTTGCGGCTCATCTTTCTTACCGGAACTTCGTCCAACAAATATTCTCCGCTTGATGGCGTATCGAGACAACCTAATTGGTTTAGGAGCGTGGATTTTCCCGAACCGGAAGTTCCCATAATCGTAACAAATTCCCCTTCGTGGATTTTGAACGATACTCCCCGCAAGGCGTGTACCACTTCTTCGCCAACAAGAAATTCTCTTTTAACGTCTTGTAGCTCGATAACTACTCTGTTATTTGAATAGTCCATTACTTTTTGCCTTTCTTGTCATTTTTGCGCGGACCCGGTGCAAACGGACTCTGTTCGCTATCGCTGCTTTCGTCTGTGCTTTCACTTAGTTCTGCTTGGGCTTTCGAACCAGTAATCACTTCTACGCCTTGTTTTACACCGCTTATGATTTGAGTACGAATACCATTGGTGGTTCCTACCTTAACAGAATACGCTTTAAGAACGTTTGCTTCTTTCACCCAAACTTTGTTAGTCCCATTGCAATCCTTGATTTTCTCGCCTTTATTTATTGTCTCTTTTGTAGGAGTGTAGTGCAGGGCTTTTGAAGGAACGCTAAGAACGTTGTTTACTTCTTTTGTATAGATGTTTACGTTTGCCGTGAGTTTCGGTTTTAGTTTCAAATCTTTGTTGGGCGCAGAAATCACAACTTCATAGGTTACGACATTACTTTCTTCTTCTCCTTGCTGACGAACTTGAGTAACCGTTCCCTCAAAAGTATCATCTGGATAAGCGTCAACAGTAAAAGAAACTCTTTGGCCTTCGCGAACTTCACCTATGTCTGCTTCGTCAACATCTGCAATAACACGCATGTCTGTGAGGTCGTGAGCAATTGTGAATAGAGTAGGGGTGCTGAAACTTGAAGCAACGGTCTGGCCTTCTTCTATATCTTTGCTGAGCACTACGCCGTCAATAGGAGCTGTAATTGTGGCATAGCCCAAATTGGTTTGAGCACGGCTCACTGTTTGTTGTTGTCCTTTGTAGGTTTCGAGTGCTTTATTGTAGTTCAACTGTGCATTGTCGTATTCGTCGTCGCTCACAAAGCCTTTCTTATGAAGTTCCTTTACTCTTTTAAGATTGGTTGTCTGATAATTCAGTTCGCTTTTTGCGCTTGCGAGATTTGCCTTTGCGCTTGTCAGTTCGCTTTCCAGGTTGGTGCGGTCGAGCTCGGCTATTACCTGTCCTTTCTTTACTACGCTGTTATAGTCTACATATATTTTACTGATAATACCGCTTACCTGCGTACCAACTTCCACTTCGTTTACAGGCTCAATTGTTCCGGTTGCAGTTACACTTGTGCTAATCGTGGCCGGTTCTACTTTTGCTGTTTCATAAATTAGGTTCAAATTGCCTTTCCCGCCTCCTGTTGTGAATTTGATTATGGCAAAAACGGCAATGGCCGCTATTACGACAATTATCCCGATTCTGGTTTTTGCTTTCTTTGTCATGATACTATATTGTTTTTATTGTTTTCTTGTTTGTTAAATGTTTAGAGTTTCTCCGCTGTAGAATTTTAGCAGCTGCATGTTGAGCAACGTTGTGTATTTGCTTTCGAGCATTTTTTGTTCTGCTTCCAGCAAACTTGTGCGGGCTGTCGTGAGTTCTACAACGTTTTTCAGTCCAACCTTGAACTGTTCTGCAATGGAGTTGTAGTTTTCCTCTTGGCTGTTCACGTTGCTTAGCGAAGCCACATACCTTTGCTGATTGCTTACGGCGTTTTGCCAATAGCGTTCAATTGTGCTGTAGAGTTGCTTCTGCTTGTCCTGCAAATCGAGTTCGGCTGTAGTTTTGCTGTACTTTGCTTTCTCCACAGCGCTCTTTGCTTCGCGGTTGTCGAGAATAGGAATGCTTAGAGTTACTCCCAAGCTACCGGTGAGGTTGTACTTCATCTGTTTTCCAAAGTCAGTCTGTGTTCCTGTCATATGGTTATCGCCTATGCCGGCACTAAGACTTACGGTTGGCATATATCCGGCTTTTGCAATTTTGAGCTGGAGTGCTGACGAATTGATGCTTTCTTGTCCCATTTGTATTTCGGGGCGTGAGCGCAGGGCTTCATCATAAACTGTGAGTTTCTCGGGAATTGTGCTCAGGGCGGCTTCTTTTGCCACGCTCACCGAAGCTACGTCCATTGTGCTGCCGGGTTGCAGTTCGAGCAACTGACGGAGTTCCAAAAGATATTGGTCTACTACTGTTTGCGAGTTCACCACGTTGTATTTCGACTCGTTCATAGCCGCTTCGAGTTGCTTTACTTCGCTGCGGCTCATCTTTCCGTTTTTCAGCATCTCGTTGCCGCGCACATAGGTAAGGGAGTCTTTTGAATAGATGTTCTCGTTTACTTTCACGGCTTCCTTGGAATACAATATCTGTACGTAGTATTGCATTATTTGTTCCTGAATGGTGTTGGCTTCTACTTGCGTTTGAAGTTTTGCCACGTTCAAGTCCGACTGACGTGCCTTGATAGTGTTTTGGTTTACTCCTCCGTTCCACACATTCCAGCGCGCGTTGATGCCATAGCTTCCGCTTTCGGTGGTTTTGTTGCTGCTGCTCGATGTGATTGAGCCGTTTACAAAATTACCTGTCGTTTCTTGAAACGGACGGTAGTTTACCGATTGGGTCATGCTTGCTGAAAGGCTTGGCAAAAGGGCTGCTTTTGCTTTGTTCAAGTCTGAAGTGGCTGAGGCTTCGCTTACCTTGCTTTTCTTGATTGAAATGTTGTTTTCCAATGCGTAGTCCAGGCATTCTTTAAGCGACCAGGTTTTGCCGCTTTGGGCAAAACTTTCAAACGCCAACATCATCGGCAATGCCAGAATAATGATTTTTTTCAGGTGTCTGTTCATCTTTGTTATTATTATCGTTATTTGCGTGCAAAAATATTGAAACATAGTGTATTATAGGCTCTTTGTTTTTCTGATGTTTCAAAAAAAACGACCAATAGGCGGTTTTAACCGACCAAACTGCTAATTTTGCAGACGAAAAAAACATCAAAAACAAACATTGTAGAGCCATGTTTTCAGGAATTGTAGAGACTATGACGCGCTTGACTGATGCGCGCAAGGAGGGAAAGAACATTACATTTGCTTTTGAGCGTCCCGCAGATTGGAACTTAAAGATAGACCAAAGCATTGCCCACAACGGCACTTGTCTTACGGTTGACGGAATCACTGAAAAGGAATATACGGTTACGGCAATGGACGAAACTCTGAAACGTACAAATCTCGGAGGGCTGAAAACGGGTGATTATGTGAATTTGGAGCGTTCTATGATGACTGGCGGACGTCTCGACGGACATATTGTACAAGGTCATGTGGACCGCACCGCACAGTGTGTGAACATAGAGAATGCTCAGGGGAGCACGGTGCTTACCTTTCAGTACAATCCCGAAAAAGATGATTTGAAAAAGGGATATGCCATCGTGGAAAAAGGCTCTGTTACGGTAAACGGCGTGAGTCTTACAGCCTATGACATAGATGACAATTCCTTCAAGGTTTCGATTATTCCCTATACAGCAGACAATACCAATTTGGGGAAGCTTTCGGTGGGCGATATCGTGAACCTTGAATTCGACATCATAGGCAAATATATTGCCCGCTTATTTCCGGGAATGCAGCAATAATGCAAAATTGGTTGTAACCAATTGAAAATAAAAGAATTTGGCTTGTTTGAAAAAATAGGCCAAATTTCGTTTTTACGAGGTCAGACATAATTTAAATTAGATGCGTCGGAATTTAAATTATGTCTGA
>CAVFYC010000094.1:0-7782 GCA_963626585.1 Christensenellaceae bacterium Phil1
TCGTACGAAGTAAGCACGTTGATCGTACGTAGTAAGCACGTTGAACGTACGAAGTAAACACGTTGAACGTACGTAGTAAGACAAACTGACGGCATCAAACGGGAAAAGAGATGCCTCGAAACGTTTGTTTCGGGCTATCACTGCGATTTATTGCGGGATATAAAGAAAACGATGTCAGACATTGTTGGGATTATGTCTGACATCGTCTGAATTATATCCGATATCGTTTTCACGACATGCGGAAAGGGTAGATTGTTAACTGTTTGCCTTCATCATTTTCTTCCATTTCATGTAGCCCAAAACGGCTATCACTACGTACAGACCATAGAGCCCTGCCTTGAAAGGTATTCCCTTGCTGATGTAGAGGTAGCACGAAACGGCGTCTACAATTATCCACACCAGCCACTGCTCAATGTATTTCCTGGCAAGCGCCCACAGTCCCACAAAGCTCAGCGCGTTGGTGAAGCTGTCGAGCAGGGGCACCGTGGAATCGGTGTAGTTTGTCAGCACATAGTACGTGGCTGCCATTGCCACGACGAAGAATATCGTGGTGGGAATTATCAACTTTCTGCGGAAGTGTGTGATAGGCATCTGCATGCCTTCTTTCTGGTTTTTCTTCTTGCCGAATTTCCACACAACATATCCGTACACGGCGGCAACGGTATAGTACACTGCCATGCCGGCGTCGCCGTAGAGCCCGTGGCTGTAATAGAGGTAGATGTCGAGGGCGGGCATTATGATTCCCACAATCCATAGGGCGATGCTTGCCTTGTATTCGAGCAAGATGTATATCAGCCCGAGGATGGTGGTGAAGATGTCAAGCCAATGTTCGGCAAGGAATTCCATATCAGAACTTCAATGTGATGTTTCCCATCGCCGTGAAGCCTGCCATGGGTATGAAGCCTATCTGATAGTAACGGTGGTCGAGGTCGTAGCCCGAACTCTTGCTCACAGCGCTGTAAACCCAGCCGCTGCTTGCGTAGTGGCGGTTGAAGACGTTGTTGAGGTCAAGCCCAAGCACAACCTGCTTTATGCCATACGACACACTCTTTGGCTTGAAGCCGTAGCTAAGGTTCAGGTTGCTCTGCGAGTAGCACGGGAGCGAACGGTCCTTGTTCTTCGTATTGTCGAGATACTGACGGCTCACGAAATTGGTGTGCCAAGTGGCCTCGAAGCCCGAATAATGGAAGTTCAGGAAACCGTTGAGTATCATCGAGGGCGAGAACGAAAGCGTGGATTTGCTGTAGTGGCGCGTTACGGCATCGCCGTCCCAGTTGTCCACGTATTCGGTAAAGTCCTTAATCTTGTTCTGCGACAAAGCCGCGTTTCCAGCAACGGTAAACCATGAAATCGGGCTCCAGTCTGCGGAGAACTCAATGCCTTGGCGGTAACTCTTGTCGATGTTCGTGGTAAGATTCTCGCCTATGTCGCTCTGTTGGCCCGTCTGCACAAACTGGTTCTTGTAGTTCATGTGATAGAAGTTCACACCAGCGTGCCAGTTGCTGCCGTCGTAGTTGTAGCCGAACTCATAGTCGATCATATGCTCAGCCTTGGGCGCGGGATACGAACCGTTGTCGGTGAAATTGTTACGCTCCGGCTCACGGCTTGCATAGGCCACGGAGAAATAAGCATTGTGCCCGTTGTTGTGGAAACTCAAACCGGCTTTGGGATTCCAGAAATCATAGTTCTTGTGAATGTCGAGCATCTGTTTGCTGTAGTCCTTGCTGTAATACTTGTCGTTCATGCCGCTCGTCTTGTAGAACACGTGGCGATACTGCATGTCGCCGTATGCGTCAAGAAAGTCGAAGATATGATACGTAGCCTTCGCGAACACAGAATAATCGTCCTTGCGGGCATCGGAATCATAATATTTCAATCCCGTAAAGTCTTGCGTCTGGCCCACGTTTGACACATATTTAAGCTTGCCGAAGTGGTTGCAACGGAACTGCGAGATATTAAGTCCGCCGATTATATCCCATTTCTCGTTCTTATAGTTTGCGTTGTAGACAGCCCCATATTGGTTTTGCGTAAGTCCTTTCTTCCTCACGAAGTCCGCCCGCTTGATATTGTTTCCTTCGGCGTCGGTAGCGGTAAGTCCGAATTTGGAGAATTTAGCCTGCGGCTTGAACTCGCTGTAATAGCCGTAGCCGTAAGTGTAGTGCAAAGCAAGGTTGTGGCTCCAATGTTCGTTAGGCATCCAAGCCCCCGAGAGAATATTGTGGTTCTGATAGAAATTGTCGGTAGTCCTGTCCCAATATTTCCCGTTGTCTAGCTTGTAACGGTAAGTCTGGAAGTTTCCTTTTGCATCTTGCGGGAATGTCCAGTTGTTGCTGTCAAACACCAGGCCTTCGTAAAGGGAATTGAATTTGCCGAGCCCGTGTTTATACATGTCCTTGTACGTCTTAATTCCCTGCGCCATAAGCGTTGCGTCGTCGTTTCCCGCCGTCGCGCCGTTCCATGCCTGCCCTGTTTTCTCGAAGTTGCCGATGTTCTTGTAGCGCAGCGTGAAGTTTTTGCCCAACCACGTGAGTCCGCCGTAGTATGAGCCCGAACGTCCGTCCGTGCCGTGCATATATCCGTCGGTACTTGTCTCGTGGTATGCGCCGTCAAAGATGAGATGCTTCCAAAGTAGCCCGGTGGAAAAACTAGCTCCTATATTATATGTATTATATGAGCCGTAGGAGCCGGTCAACTCCAAGGATTTCTCGCGGCTTGGGTTCTTGGTGAGCAGGGATATCGAGCCGCCGAAAGCGCCGTCGCCGTTAGTGCTCGTACCTATGCCGCGCTGTATCTGAACTGATTTCAGGAGCGACGCATAAGAGTTCATGTTTGCCCAGAATACGGTTTGGTCTTCCGGGGAATTGAGGGGCACGCCATCGAGAGTGATGTTGATGCGACTGCCTGCGGCTCCACGAACGCGCATATAGGTTGTTCCTGTGCCTACGCCGTTTTCGCTCCAAGCCAGAACGCCCGGAGTGTTGGCAAAGAGGAACGGGAGTTCCTTGCCGCTCTTTGAAAAGCTTTCGAGTTCTTTTTTCTTGATGTTTGCCACTGCAAACGGTGCGTTCTTTTGTGCGCGAACGCCTTTTACCACCACTTCCTGCAATCTTTCGCTGCGTATGGAATCGTCTGCATGTGCGGGAATCGTTGCCGCTGCGGCGAGCATTAGCGAAGAGGTGAAAATCAAATTTTTCATTTGATACCTTAGATTGATTAAAACAATAAACCAAAGGGATATATCCTATCTGCATTTACCTACGCCGGCATTATCCGGATCAGGTTATAGGGTATGTTCTCAGCCGACCCAATAAAGTCAGCACCCCTTAGAAAGCAGTTTGCTTTCCGGGTGCAAAGATACGAAAAATCCGTTAAATGGTATTTTCGGCGTCTGTTGTTTTCAGAGTTTGCCCAGTTCGCCGAGGTAACTGTCTTTGAATCCGAGGAAATAGAGTACGCCGTCGAGCCCGATGTTGCTTATTGCCTGACGTGCGTTGGCTATTACTTTTGGTTTTGCATGGAATGCTATTCCAAGCCCGGCCTCCGAAATCATCGGCAGGTCGTTTGCGCCGTCGCCCACGGCTATTGTCTGTGCAAGGTTGATGCGTTCCACTTGTGCTATGAGCCTTAGCAGTTCGGCTTTGCGCGTTCCGTCTACGATTTCGCCCACGTATTTTCCGGTGAGTTTGCCGTTTTCGTCTATTTCCAATTCGTTGGCGTAAACGTAGTCTATGTTGTATTTGCGTTGCAGATAGTCTCCGAAGTAAGTGAAACCGCCGCTAAGAATGGCAATCTTGTATCCGCATTTTTTCAGAACCGACATCAGTCTATCTGTCCCCTCTGTGATTGGCAGGTTTTCGGCTATTTCTTTCATCACGCTTACGTCCAAGCCTTTTAGCAGAGCCACGCGCTGTGTGAAACTCTCCTTGAAATCGATTTCGCCCCGCATGGCGCGTGCCGTGATTTCGGCAACTTTTTCGCCCACTCCGTTGCGTTTCGCAAGCTCGTCGATACATTCCGTTTGAATGAGCGTGCTGTCCATATCAAAACAGATGAGCCGGCGCATGCGTCGGTACATGTCGTCGGTTTGAAACGAGAAGTCAATGCCGAATTCCGATGAAAGTTCCATCATCTCCTTTTGCATTTCGGGGTAGTTCTTAGGTGTGCCGCGAAGGGAGAATTCTATGCATGCGCGCACGTTTCGTTTGGGGTGCAAGATGCTCATGCGTCCGGTCAATCTCAGTATTGAGTCGATGTTCAAGCCTTGTGCGGCAATCACCTTTGAGGCGGCGGCAATCTGACGTGCTGTAAGGCTACGCCCGATAACTGTCAGAATATAGCGGTTCTTGCCTTGTTGGTTCACCCATGCCTCATATTCATCGTCGGTGATGGGGTCGAAACCAATCTGAACATTGAGCTCGGAGGCTTTGAAAAGCAGTTCCTTCATCACCTGTCCTGCCGAAATGTCGTCTATCCTTATCAAAATTCCAAGCGAAAGAGTGCTGTGGATATCAGCCTGCCCTATGTCGAGAATGTCTGCGCCATAGCGCGAAAGTATTTCCATTACCGATGCCGTGAGTCCCGGACGGTCTTTGCCTGTTATCCTTATGAGAATTTGCTCCTCTTTTGTCGTTTGGTGTTGCATGATGTGTTTCAAAATTATGCGAATATAACGTTTTATCCCCATACCTGCAAAGAAAAACAGTAACAAGTGGCGTGTAAACTCCAAGCCACATTCGCGTTGCTATATAGCATGTCTTTTCAAGGGCAATTGATGCGGTTTTTCTGACATCGGATATCGTAAAAATTCCGCCGCATCTAATTTAAATTCCGGGCCACCAAATTTAAATTAGATGCGGCGGAGTTTTCGCGGTATCGAGATGCCGTTTTCATGGCATGCGCGGCAGACTGAATTTTGTTTGAAAACATTGCGCTGTTGCGAAATATTTAATGGCTTTTGATGGGATTTGCGTTAAAAAATGCCTATTTTTGCAGCTATAATTATGTAGTATGGGATTTTTCAAATCATTGTTTTCTTCACCCCAATCCGTAGAAACGCAAACACCCGAGGAAGTTTCGGCTGAAAAGAAGCGCATAGCTTTTGAAACCTTGCGCGACAGCGGCATTCGCGCCATGAATATTAAGGAATACAAGTTTGCGGCCGACTATTTCCAGAAGGCTTTGGAACTTAATCCCGATGATTCCGAAACCAAGGCTTTGCTCGCTGAAGCTTATCTGAATTCGGGAGAAATGGAAAAGGCTTTGGAATTGTTGCGACCCCTTGCCGAAGAAAATCCCGACAATCCAAAAATCCGTATCTCCATTGCCCAAGCCGCATTGCAGCTAAAAGATTGGGACGAGGTGCTTGCTGCTTCTGCCGAGGCGGAACATTTGAATCCCGAAAACCCTTCGGTTTATTATTTCGAGGGAATGGCATACAACGGCATGGAAGATTACGACAATGCCGTAGCCAAGTTTTCTCAAGCCATAGCATTGGCCAATGATTATGCCGCAGCCATTGTGATGCGGGCGCGTTGCTATGCGGCGCAGGAGAAGTTTGAAGAGGCTGAAAAGGATATTGATCAACTTATCAACAACAATCAGGCCGACGATTACGTGTTTATTCAGAAAGGCAACCTTTGCAAGGCGCGCGAAGACTATGAAAATGCTGCCGATGCCTATCGCAAAGCGTTGGAAATAAATCCTTTTAATGTTGAAGCCTATATTCTTGAAGCCGAAACCTATGAAATAATGGGCAATGACGCAAAGGCTCTTGCCGTTTACAACGAAGGCGTGGACTACATGCCGGGAGCGGCGGATTTGCTGCGGGCAAGGGCTGCTCACAAGGAGAAAGCCGGCGACGAGGCGGGAGCAGAGGCCGACAGGAAAGAGGCTGAAAAATATTCCGCGCCGCAAGATGCGAAAGAGAACGGCGAAGAATTCACCCAAATGCAAAACAGAGTGGAAGACAACATGCGAAAGGCTAATCCTTTCGGACTTTAATTCACCTATATTGGAAAGAAAACAAAAACTATAAAAACAAAAATGAACATGTTGAAGAAATTATTGTTGAGTGCCTGTCTTGTTTTGGCAGGAATAGGCACATCAAATGCCCAAGGCACGTTGTCAGACGGAAGCAAATGGCATTGGAACAAAGGAACTATCGTTGTGGAAACCCCGCAACGCCCCGCAGGACAACAGAGTGCGCTGAATCTTGCCACACCCAAGCTCAAAGTCGTAAGAGTAGGCTTCGTGGGGCTCGGAATGCGCGGCGTACCCGCCGTGGAACGCTGGACGCATATTCCCGGAGTGCAGATCGTGGCGCTTTGCGACCATGAAAAGGAACGCGCCGACGCTTGCCAGAAATATCTTACCAAAGCTGGTATGCCCGAGGCCGTAGTATATTCAGGCGACACCGGATATGTTGACCTCTGCAAGCGCCCCGATATCGACATTGTGTACATCGCAACCGATTGGCTTCACCACGTGCCCGTAGCGAAATGCGCTATGAGCAACGGAAAACACGCTGCAATCGAAGTTCCTTCGGCAATGGATATGAAAGATATCTGGGATTTGATAAATCTTAGCGAACGCACGAGAAAACATTGCATGCTTCTTGAAAACTGCATCTATGACTGGTATGAAATGAACACTCTCAATATGGCGCAGCACGGAGTTTTTGGCGAAATTATGCACGTTTCGGGAGCTTATCGCCATTGTCTTTCGCCTTATTGGGACGAGTATTGGAAAAAAGATGCGAACGACAAGCTCGGCTGGCGCTTGGAGTATAACATGAAGCAGCGCGGAGATGTTTATGCAACCCACGGCCTCGGCCCTGTGGCACAGCTGCTCAATATTCACCGCGGCGACAGAATGAAGACGCTTGTTGCAATGGATACGAAGTCGGTTACCGGCAAAGCTTTGGTAAAGGAACGCACGGGCGAAGACGTTGATTTTCGTAACGGAGACTTTACCACAACGCTTATACGCACCGAGAGCGGAAAGATGATTGACATTAATCACGACGTAATGAACCCGCAACCTTACAGCCGCATGTACCAACTTGTGGGAACCAAGGGATTTGCAAACAAATACCCCAACGAGGGTTATGCACTTACTTCTGCTGATTTGAAGACGTTTGGCGTAACTCCTTCACGCGACAACATTTCAAACCACGACTATCTTCCCGAAGCCGACAAGGAGGCTTTGGTAAACAAGTTCTATCACCCGATTCTCAAGAAGTATGGCGAGATGGCCAAGGAAGTAGGTGGACACGGCGGTATGGACTTTGTGGAGGATTCGCGCCTTGTGTATTGCTTGCAAAACGGTTTGCCGCTCGACATCGACGTATATGATTTGGGCGAATGGTGCTGCTTGGCCGAACTGGGTGCGCTCTCAATGGACAACAACTGCGCTCCCGTGGAGATTCCCGACTTTACACGCGGACATTGGAACGAACTTAAGGGTTATTCCCACGCTTATGCTTCGCCCGAAGATGAGGCTGCCGCTGAAAAGGCTGCGAAGGAATTCACAGCGGGTATGAAAGCCGGAGGCGAGAAGTTCCTTAAAAAATATTGGAAGACCGAGGCGCAGAATGCAAAAAAGGCTGCAAAGAAAAAATAAACTCTTTGTAGGGTTATAAAATCCTAAGGAGCGACTGCTGTAAAGGCGGGCGCTCTTTTTTTATTATGCTTAGAAAAAACAACATCGCATCTCGCAAAAACTCCGACGCATCTAATTTTTACGAGATGCGTCGGAATTTAAATTTGGTGGCCCGGAGTTTTT